>NZ_JAUBQE010000005.1:0-205553 GCF_036701115.1 Microcoleus sp. Pol1C5
ATAAGCTCTGCGTTTTTTGAAGTGTTATTTTTTGGCGCTCGCACTCTCAAATCATCATACCCTAATTCACCAACGCCTATTAATCTTGCTTCGGGATTTTCTTCTACATCTTTTCTAAGTGCTTCCCAGTCTATCTTTCGCTCACGGTGTTCTACCGAAAGTTGCTCGGAGGTCTTCTCTCCTTAGCCATCTGTATATTGTTGCTCTTCCTACTTTAAACAGGGCGGCGGCTTTGGTTATACCCCCTCCATTTTCCACATAATCCACTACTCTTTTTCTCAAATCTAGACTGTCTGCCATTTTTCGGCTCCGAGTTAACAATTTTTCTTGATTTTACATCATCTTGCATTTGTCTCACATTTATTTGAAATGACTATATATCATCAATGTCCTTTTGTTCTATCCCAAACTTCTCCAATCCAATAAAAAACTGCAATCCCGCAAAAACTATATAAAAAATCTTCAATACTAGCAGTACGATTTGGTAAAATGGCTTGCAGCATTTCTTCTGCCGCAGTGAACATAGTAAAAATTGCGGGTCCGAAAGGAATTGAATAATTAAACAAATTGATCTTTTTTTTGCCAGTTGCTCTATGGCACAAAAAAGATGCTATTCCGTACAAAATAAAGTGACCGAGTTTGTCATAAGGCGGATGAGCGAGAGGAAAGTTGACTAATTTCCCCGTACCTGCTAAAAGCATGATACTGAGAAGAATTAAAACGTACACAAAGCAAGCAATTACCCAGAATCTTTTTGAGAAGTTCATCTTGTTTTTTGCCAATACCGACTAGACACCAACCAAGTTCGCGCCCCGCGAAACTAATATCAAATCTGGTTAATTACGCATTGTCTTTGTAGCCGTCTGCCTACCCGTAGCAGCCGCTAAAATTTAATTTGTTTTCACTATCAAAACTTGCGGCGGCGACGCATCTGGCGGATAAATAAAATCTACTTCTACCAGTCGTTTTTCTCCCGATTTCATCTCTAGTTTTACTAAAGGTTCCCCCTGCTGTCCCCGCCGCTGGACTAAATGCACGTAGCGAGTTTGAGGCACTTTACTGTCATCAGTATACCGCACTCGAACCGTTCCCCTAAAAAAAGTTTGAGGTGCCGGAGGTTCTAAAAAATTAAGTCCTCCTGAAGCTAATTTGTCTGTCTTAATTGGAGTTTGAATGGCGACAGTTACAGTTTGATTTTTGCTGGTAAAATTGTACAGCGGCAAGCTGAGACTGTATTGAATTCCGTAATTGCCGTGGGCGCGGTATGCTGTATCTGGGTAGCGGACTAGCATCCTCGCACTTTGCACTTGATTTGTGCCCAGCATTCCGCGCGGGAGGCTGCTTAATGGATAGGAAAATGCAGTTCCGGGTTGGGGAATTGCTAGGTTTGAGGTGGCGGGGTTGTCTGAGAGAAGTGCTCGCCATTGTGAACCTAATGCTACACCAGCAACTCGGCCGTAAATTATTTGACCTTCGGTGATTTCGGGCGGTGTGGGAGTTCGATCGCGCGGCCCGGCTATATTACCATTGTCTAATAAGTTTTGCCATTCTGCTAAGTTGGGCGATCGCTCGTTTCCCTGTCCGTTTTCCTCTGGGTCAACTAGGGCAAACATCGCCAGACTGGCAACATAGACTATACCATCGCTCCGCAACCGCATCAAGGTCGATCGACCGTTTAGCGGCGGTACCAATCCCCGCACTGGTATCGGATGATTCATCAACATTTGGCTTTTTCCCGGTGGAATAATTAACCCAGGCCCAAAGTCTGACTGTCTCCTTCCTCTGAGAATATCATTCACAGCGCGGCTTCCCGGCCCCGCGTAAATATTGCTGTTTGAATTATCGACTTGCGGTGGCAATTCAATAAAAGGTGCATCGGGTTGACTGAGATAACTCGCAGCTTGCAATATATCTAATTTTACTGGTTTATTGCCCGGATTGTAAACAATTACTCCTTGATACAAGGTTCGCAAATCTTCCGGCGAAGGTGCGCGGGCTATGTGGTGGGCAAATATGTCGAAACGTCCTTGAAACGGAAAGTTTAAATGGGCCGCCGGAAATCTTTTACCATCTGGGGGAAATGTCGAAAGCAAAATTCCTTCTTGCAGCACTACTTCTGGACTATTGCTGTTAAATACTGGTATGTTGTCTAACTGTCCGGGGAGAGGTCGCACTTCTTGGATTTGGACTATTTCTTGAGGGGCGGGAGGGGTTTGGGCTAAGGGGATGATTGATAGAGGTGGCAGCATTTTTTGATGTTTTGCATTTGGGAGTTGAGATTTTTTTTTACCGCAGAGGGCGCAGAGGACGCAGAGGAAGAGAGGGAAGAGAAGAGAAAGTAAATCTTCGTGTCATGGCGGGTTTGGTACGGAGTTTTTGCTCGCTTGTCCCTAGCAGATATGGTGATTTTTACCTTTCCCACTGTTGTAATATGTAATTGTAAAAAGTGGCGGTGTCTACTTGATCCATTGCTTGAATTTTTCGCCCTCCACTTTTAACTTTTGTGCGTCCTTGGCTGATGCCTTCGGTAATAATTTCAGTTTCCCATTCTCGCAGTTGGTAAAATTCGGGATGCGCTAAATAAGCGGTTGCCAAAATGTCCCAAAAATAGTAATCTTGAGATATTGCGAGGGCATAACACTGTCCTGCTAAGTCGGAAATTGGATATTGGCGCTGTCTTGCTAAGAGATTGGAAAATTCTACAGTCAGCGGTACATTATTCGTGATATCTAAAGGACACATGACAACGGGAATTTGGGTTTGCCAAATTCTCTCGATTGCTATCGGGTCCCAGTAAGCATTCCATTCCGCCGACATATCTTGTCCGGGTTCCATATCTTTGCTAACATTGCCGATAACATTGAGGGCGCCTCCCATCCAGACAATTTCTTGAATTTTGCTTTCAATTTCTGGCGCGATATCTAAAGCTTGCGCTACTGTTGTTAACGGCCCCGTTACCATTAATGTGACTGGTGCGGCGGCATCCCGCAAAACTCGCACCATAAAGTTTTGTCCGGGTTCTGATATTAACGGCGTGTCAATGGTTCCTTTTTCATTTAGAATGGGAAGTCGATCGACTGCAAAGGAATCTCGCCGAAATAACACCGGAAATGGGTTGAGTCCCCGCACCGTACTCGCCGCCACTGGAACTTCTGAACGCCCCATCAAATCGAGGATTTTGCGCGTTGCACTCACAGCCGGTTGAATGTAGCAGTCCGCCGGAGTTACAATTACTCCCAGAGTTTCGACTTCCTCCATTGTCATTAGCAACACGACTGAGAGATAGTCGTCAACTGCACCGTCGTGATCCATGAGTACGAGTTTTTTTGACATTTTGCTTCCCCGGTGACTGAAGTAGTGTAAAGTACAAATATTAATTTTTTTCTGCGATAAACACAACTGCCTCAACTATATGAATAAAGTATCACCTTACGGCTCTTGGAAATCGCCTATTTCTTCCGATTTAATTGTTTCTGGAACGGTCGGACTCGGACAAATTGCTATTGACGGCGATGATATTTACTGGGTTGAGGGAAGGCCTTCGGAAGCGGGAAGAAGCGTCCTCGTGCGGCGCACTCCTGACGGTAAAATTAGCGACGTGACACCGCATCCTTTTAATGTTCGCACTCGCGTTAACGAATACGGCGGCGCTGCTTTTGCAGTTGCTGGCGGTGTTGTCTATTTTTCTCATTTTGCCGACCAACGTATTTATACTCAAACATTAAATTCTCAACCAGAACCTCTGACACCTACTGCTAATTCTCGCTATGCAGATGCGATAGTTGACAAGCAAAGAAATCGCCTGATTTGCGTGCGCGAAGACCATGCAGGTGAGGGCGAACCTGTCAATACTATTGTTAGCATTAATTTAGAGAACGGCGAAGATATTCAAATCTTAACTCAGGGCAATGATTTTTATGCTTCCCCTCGTTTAAGTCCTGACGGTTCTCTACTTTCCTGGATTTGTTGGAACCATCCAAATATGCCGTGGGATGGCACAGAATTGTGGGTAGCAGAAATTAATGCTGATGGTTCTTTAGGTGAAAAATACTTAGTTGCTGGCGGGGTTGAGGAGTCGATTTTTCAACCGGAATGGTCGCCCGATGGAGTTTTGTATTTTGTTTCTGACAAGTCTAACTGGTGGAATTTCTACCGCTGGCAATCTAGAACCCCCCTCAATCCCTCCTTGGTAAAGGGGGAAGCAGAGATAGAAACCAGCTTGTGCGAAATGGCGGCTGAATTCGGACTGCCTCAGTGGGTTTTTGGAATGTCTACTTATGCCATTGTCTCGGAAAGCCAAATTATTTGCACCTACACTCAGCAAGGCCAGTGGTATTTAGCGAGTCTTGACTTAACGACAAAGCATTTGACAACTATTGAGACGCCTTACACTGATATTTCGTCTGTCAGAGGGCGGGGAGAAGCTGTTGTTTTTCTGGCAGGTTCGCCGACTGAATCTACAGCTATTGTACAACTAAATCTAGCAACAAATCAACTAGAAATATTGCGACAATCGAGCAATTTAAGCATCAATCCGGGTTATCTTTCTGTACCAGAACCTATCGAATTTCCCACGGAAAACAATTTGACTGCTTTCGGTTTCTTCTATCCTCCGAAAAATCAAGATTTTGCAGCACCTGCGGGTGAAAAACCGCCGTTAGTTGTGAAAAGTCACGGCGGCCCCACTGCTGCTACTTCTAGCAGCATGAATTTGAAAATTCAATATTGGACGAGTCGCGGTTTTGCCGTGCTCGATGTTAATTACGGCGGCAGCACTGGTTACGGCAGAGAATATAGAAAAAGACTGCAAGATAGTTGGGGAATTGTCGATGTTGACGACTGCGCTAATGGTGCTAAATATTTAGCTGAAAAGGGTTTAGTTGATGGCGAAAGAATGGCGATCGCCGGAGGCAGCGCAGGGGGGTACACTACTCTGTGCGCTCTTACTTTCCGCGATGTGTTTAAGGCCGGTGCGAGCTATTATGGAGTCAGCGATTTGGAAGCTTTGGCAACGGATACTCACAAGTTTGAAGCGCGCTATCTGGATGGATTGATCGGCCCTTATCCTGAAAGAAAAGATTTGTATGTGGCTCGTTCGCCTATTCATTCCGCCGAACGTTTATCTTGTCCCGTTATCTTTTTTCAAGGATTAGAAGATAAAGTGGTTCCGCCCAATCAAGCGGAAATGATGGTAGAGATATTGAAAGCTAAAGGTTTGCCGGTGGCTTATGTTGCTTATGAAGGGGAACACCACGGCTTTCGCCGCGCTGAAAATATCAAAAGAACTCTTGACGGCGAATTCTATTTCTATTCGCGGGTGTTTAAGTTTGAGTTAGCTGAACCTGTGGAGGAAGTGGTGATTTACAATCTTTAGAAAACATTCAGTTTGCAGTTGCTCGGTCTTCCCTCGCACCTGCAAGCTTTATCATAATTTGCCAATTTTTAAGGTGATTTACTTCACAAATTTTGCTGTTTATTGTCACACGTTTAAAGGCAATAGAGCTATAAATTTTTATAGTGCGATCGCCTTTTGTTAATGCAGAAACGCCCGATCGCGCGATCGTCGAATTTAGACTCAATCGCTATGCAAACTCCTGTCCACCTGATTCCATCTGCTTTGGCCGAGCTGTTTGCCGAAGTGAATCAAAATGGCTACATTACTCTAGCCGATAGGTATGGTTTGATGGCTGCTATTTTTGACGAAAATTTGACTGAGGAAGACAAGCGCTCGATCGATCGGCTGCTGCGCTCTGTGTGCCGGGGAAGGATAAAATTAGTTAACGAATTGTCTATGCTCAGGTAAGTGACGACATTTTTCCTTAAGAGAAATTTTAAACATCTCAATAATCAAAAAAAGTCCCACTTGTCTGTTAGTTGGGACTTCGAGCGAGAAAACTATTGTTAATTTTTTATCGACATAGAACTTACGCAAAAAAATGTTTAGCGCGCGAATTTATAGCGGTAGCGTTCGCACTGCGAACCTTACATATAGTTTTGCGTAAGTGCTGAACAAGTTTAATGTGCAGGTATAGTTGTAGCCAACTGTAACTTGCTCAAACTTTCTTCAGGCTGAACATCCATCTGATAGCTGAGTGCCGAAGGAATCCCGAGTACGCAGCAGGGAAAATTCTTGCCTAGTTCCCTAACCAGCGAGTGGTTTCCCGAATCGCAGCCCAAGAAAAGTAAGTTGGCTGATTCTAATTCAACCACATTTCTCAGCTCTGTAGCAACCCGCCCGATGCGTAAATGAGCTTTGAATAAACCGCGCCACTCCTCAGCTAAACAGCGCGCTTGCCACAGCAACTTATCTGCTACCTCGTACTCATTTTTTTGACCAAAAATTTCTCGAAAATAATGCGGATCGATCCAACTTTTTTGCTGGGATACCGATGGGATTTCGGTTTGTAAAGCCAGCGCAGGCGCTGCACAATTAAGGGCGAATGCTTCCTCTAAATTAGACACTTTCTGCTGTGCGACCAAGGCATTTGCTACAGCAAATTTGCAATTATCTTCACCGTAATTTTTTGGCGATTCGTCGATCACGTAGACGACTTGAACAGTGACTTCTTTAGTTGTTACTAAACGAGTTTGATGCGCCATCCAAAGGGTAATATCCAGAGCTATTTGACTTTGGGGAGAACTGTTGTAACCGACAATAAAATTGATAGTTTTTGCCTGTTTTGGGGATTTTGATTTCTTAGAAACTGGTAATGTTTGCTCTGGCAGCAATACCATTTCTTCTGCTAAATTTTGGTATCCCAATGCACTTTCAAAACGCGCTAACATTGTTTTGAGATTCACAGGCTTAACCTCTCTTAAGTGAATTATTATGTCGATCCGTCGGGTGTTATTCGTCTTGAGTAAAGTAGCGATCGAGAAAATTCAAAGCATAGTTGCGGAGTTCGTAATAATCCTTCGATTCCCGCAACTCCTGGCGATCGCGCGGGTGCGAAAACGGCACTGACAAAATCTCTCCTATTGTCGCCGCCGGACCGTTTGTCATCAGCACAATGCGATCGGACATATAGATAGCTTCATCCACATCGTGAGTAATCATCATTGCAGCTTGTCTGTGATTTTCCCAGATATCCAGCACCTGTTTCTGCAACTTGCCGCGAGTCAGAGCATCCAGCGCTCCAAACGGTTCGTCCATTAATAACATTTTCGGTCGGATCGCCAAAGCTCGCGCAATTCCAACCCGCTGTTTCATGCCTCCTGAAATTTCGTCTGGATATTTATCGGCTGCTGCCGTTAAGTTTACCATTGCTAGGTGTTCGTTGACAAGACTAATCTTCTCGGGACGGCTAAGACTTTGCAAAACTTCATCAACTGCCAGCCGAATATTTTCCCGCACCGTCAGCCACGGCAGCAATCCGTAGTGCTGGAATACCATC
The DNA here is from genome assembly GCF_036701115.1 of Microcoleus sp. Pol1C5. Taxonomy (NCBI): domain Bacteria; kingdom Bacillati; phylum Cyanobacteriota; class Cyanophyceae; order Oscillatoriales; family Microcoleaceae; genus Microcoleus; species Microcoleus sp. Pol1C5. The sequence goes on from NZ_JAUBQE010000005.1 coordinate 7,395, forward strand.
ATGCGATCGGCTCCAGGTTTGCGAATTTCTTTTCCTTCCAGTGTCACAATTCCCCCGCTCTGTCTTTCCAAACCCGCCACTATTTTTAACAGCGTTGATTTGCCACAGCCAGAGTGACCGATTACCGAAATAAATTCGTTTTCTCCAATACTTAAATTGATATTTTCCAAAACGCTAAAATCGCTACCATCCGCACTTTTATACGATTTGAACAACTTGTCTATTTCGAGAAATTCAGATTTGGTTTTAACTTGGCTGCTGGCTTCAATAGAAGTAGAAAAGTATTGAGTCACGGTCTTCTCCTAAAAAGTAGTAAAGTGTTAATTTGATTTCCGAACGGTTGCGTAAACGGTAAGCTGCACGCCCTCGCAGAGGTTCTGCGTTCAGGAATGTAGGAATTAAGACAGAAAAAAAGACTGAGGGCGGTTTGCTCGAATTTCAAAACTATTCAAATAACCCACCGGATCGCTAGGATCAAATGCCTTTTTATCAATGAAAAGTTCCGCAGGTTCCACTTGGTAATCCTCCTGGGGACAATTGATCCCCATTTCGGCAACAATCTTGCGGTAAAGGTCGGTTCTCCAAGCTTTTTTAGCTAATTCCTCAGCATTTTTTGGCACCTCCTTAATCTGTCCCCAGCGAGCGGCTTGAGTCATCAACCAAATACTCTGAGACTGCCACATAAATGTTGAATGATTTCCGGGTATTTGAGGCAAATTCTTAGGGATGTTGTAGAAAATAGTTGCATCTTCCGATTGTATGGTGCGCTCTTTTTCGTCAAACCCTCCATAGTTGTAGTCGCCAACTATTGCCGGTCGCGTAAATTTGTCGATCGCCCCTTTTTTCGGTCTCGCCCCCGTAAACGATCGCTCAGTCAGCAGCGCCGATATTTCACTGCGATTTTCCGGCTTGCTGCAATACTGACAAGCTTCCACCATTGCCTTAACCAACGAGTAATAAGTCTTGGGATTTTCCTCGATGAATGATTGCATTACTCCCAAAAGGCGATCGGGATGTCCCAGCCAAACTTCCTTCCCTTGCACGAAGGTAAAACCCACTCCCAAATTGCCTTGAATTGCCCGCGTATTCCAAGGTTCGGCTACCATGTAAGCCTGCATGGCGCCAATCCTGATGTTCGTTACCATCTGCGGCGGCGGCACAATAATTACCCGAAATTCTTTGAACGGATCGACACCGGCAGCCGCCGATATGTAGCGGACAAAGTATTCGTAAATAGCAGAACTTAGAACCACTGCCCAAACTCTGTTTTCCGACGGCTGACTGTCAAAAAAGGCCCGAAATTGTTTGCCAAATTCTTCCAAATTGCCGTTGTATTCGTGCCACGGGCGCAAACCGGAATCCCACATAGCTTTGTTCATCGTCATGGCGTTGCCGTGGCGGTGAATTGTCATTGCCGCGCACAGGGGTGCGTGGCGCGCTCCTTCGGCGCCAATTCGGGCGTTTGTGACGGCGCCGGATACCACTGGGGAGGCGTCGAGGCGGCCGAAGATTACGCCGTCGCGGGAGGTTGCCCAGCTTGCTTCGCGGTTGAGTTGGACGTTTAAACCGTATTTGCGGAAAAAGCCTTTTTTCCAGGCGATCGCAAATGGCGCACAATCGTTAACGGGCACGTATCCTACGGTTAAATTTGGTTTTTCTAAGGTTCGGGAATCGACTACCGGCTTTACGGCTAAGGCTTCTTCAGTGAGTCCTTTTGCCGATCGATCCGCGCTAATTCCACAACCAGATAAAGCCATTCCCGCTGCTGCCGATCCGATTCCTTGCAAAAACTCTCGGCGGTTCCATTCATTGGAAAACTTGTCACTCATATTTAATTCTCGATCGCTAATAACTAAATGTCTGTCATCAATAACCCTGAGCTAATGACTAATTACTAATGATTAATGACCGAGCGATGCGTTACCAATTCCTGAACTTTGTCAACTGCAGCGTCGAGCAACAATCCAGTTATGCCAATTACAAACACCGCTAAAAACACCGAACTCAGGTTCAAGCGGCTCCACTCATCCCACACAAAAAAGCCAATTCCCACACCGCCTGTCAGCATTTCCACCGCCACAATCACCAGCCAAGCAATCCCCAAACTAATCCGCAAACCTGTAAAAATGTAGGGCAAACTCGCCGGCCAAATTATTTTGGTAATCCGCCTCCAGCGCGGCATTTCCAAAACTCGCGCCACATCCAGATAATCCTGGGAAACGCTAGAAACTCCCAAAGCTGTGTTGATAATTGTCGGCCACAAAGACGTGATAAATATGACAAAAATTGCCGACGGCTCTGCTAAATTAAAAATCGATAAAGCTATCGGCAGCCAAGCTAGCGGCGACACCGGTTTGAAGATTTGAATCAGCGGATTGAGCGCCATCATTGCCGGTTTCGACATCCCGATGAGAAATCCCACGGGAATTGCAACTGCTGCACCCAGGAAAAATCCCACTAACACCCGCCGCAAACTCGCTAGTAGCAGCCAGCCAATGCCTAAATCTCCCGGCCCGCGCTGGTAAAATGGATGCAATATGTAATCTAAATTAGCTATTAACGCCTGATACGGAGTGGGAATCAAATCGCTGTTGAAGCTGGCAACAATCCACCACAAGCCAAGAATTCCCAAAAAACCAGCCGCCGGCAACAAAACTGCATCTCGGATGACAACGGGTTTTACACGCTTCCACGCTGCAACTCCTGCAAGTGCGATCGCAGATAAATTAAGCTGTATGAACATTTCAATCTCCTTCAGAGTCAGGGCAGGTACAAGAATCTTGAACAATACCAACCTGAGACACTGACGAAGCCAAACAATCTTGTTCAGAAAGTTGGCTTTTCAGTCTCTTCTCAATGCCTGCGAAGTTAGCTGACGGGCTAGGACTGAGAGATGTCCTTCTCTAAAGATTTCAAAATCAAAAATTACACTCAAATTTGGCAATTTTTAACTTTGGTTTTTAATTCTTTAGAAATTCGCCCCGAAAATTGGTTCCTCCGCTCCAGCCACACGCTTGGTTCGATCGCGCATTGGTGGATTAGGCTTGACGTTTTAAGCCAATTTAACTTAAGCTAGCACGACCATTTGATTTTGTCAATATGTCTTTAGAAGTAGCTATTGGCGATCGGCAAAGCTAAAAAGTTGAGATAAAATTCAAAAAATTAATTATTAAACTAACGTAGAGATAAAATACGATCGCTCACTTGATTTATATCTAAGAGCCATGATAGATTTTAGCCAAGCTCTACAAGATCAAATTGACAGAATTACCGAAAACTGGATCGAAGCTGTTCGCGCCGACGAGAAAATCGAAACCGCCAAGCAAATTCCCTACACTTCCGTGCGCGACAGCCTTCCCATTGTACTGCAAGCGATGGTAACTATGCTGTCCGAATCAGAAGACAGTGATGACATGGGGAAAGTCATAGAAGAAAGTTTAGACCACGGGACTGTCAGGGCAACACAAGGTTACGATGCCGAAGAAATTGCGCGGGAATACCGCTTGCTGCGGAGGGTAATTTTCGAGGCTTTAGAGCCAGAATTGCTAAAAGGCTCAGCGGCTGAAGTGCACCGAGCTTACCGCTTAATTGACACTGCCCTCGACGAAGCAATTGCTCAATGTTTCAAAACCTATACCCAGGCAAGATTGCAAGAACTACAGGAGTTGCAAAACCAATTGGAACTTACAAATCAAGAGCTGACTCGCTTACTTCGCGCCAGTCAAGAGAATCTATCTCACTTAGCTCACGAATTGAAAACTCCTCTCACCTCTATTATTGGTTACTCAGAATTGTTTTTGCGCCAAAGAAACAATTCTGAACTTAAAGATTCTGCTCCCAATTTGGCACATATTGATAAAGTCCTCAACAACGGCAGACGGTTACTTAGATTAATTAACGATACTCTCGAAATCTCGCGGTACGACGCGGGACGCATAAAATTGCAGCTAACTGCCACAAATGTGCGATTGGCGATCGGCACTGTTGTCGAAATACTGGAACCTTTGGCTAAAGCAAAAAATTTAGATATCGCCGTTGACTGCGATCCGGTTCTCGATCGAGTAATGACAGATTACTTGCGCTTGCAGCAAATTATCACCAACTTGGCGAGCAACGCCATTCGCTACACCCAAGTTGGTACTATTTTCATAAAAACCGAATTATTGTCAGACACACATTGGAGTATCTGCATCACAGATACAGGAATTGGCATTGCTTCAGAAGACTGCGATCGGATTTTTACGCCCTATTTTCGAGCCAACAACTCCCTGGGTTCTGGGATTCCTGACAGTACCGGCTTAGGGCTAGCAATTGTCGCTCGATTAGTAAACCTCTTGCAAGGTAAAATCGAATTAGTTTCTGAAGTAGGAGTTGGCTCCTCCTTCACTGTAATTTTTCCCTTAGAATTGGATGGATTTTAGATTACTGTTAACTGTTAACTGTTGACTGTTGAATAATGACTGTTGACTGTTGACTGCCAACTGCCAACTAATGACTAATGACTTCTTCAAATCAGAAACCGAATAGTTACATAAACAGCCGCACTTATTAATTGCAGCACCATCACAGGCCGCCCGTAACGCAGAAAAGTTTGAAAAGAAATCCGACGCCCGTGCAGTCAAAACCCGCAGCAGGCAACAAAACTGCATCTCGGATGACAACGGGTTTTACCCGCTTCCACGTTGCAACTCCTGCAAGTGCGATCGCAGATAAATTAAGCTGTATCAACATTTCAATCTCCTTCAAAGTCAGGGCAGGTACAAAAATCTTGAACAATACCAACCTGAGACACTGACGAAGGCAAACAATCTTTTTCAGAAATTTGGCTTTTCTGTCTCTTCTCAATGCCTGCGAAGTTAGCTGACGGGCTAGGACTCAGAGATGTCCTTCTCCTTAGATTTCAAAATCAAAAATTACACTCAAATTTGGCAATTTTTAACTTTGCTTTTTAATTCTGTAGAAATTAGCCCCGAAAATTGGTTCCTGCGCTCCAGCCACACGCTTGGTCTGAGCGCGCCTTGCTGGATTAGGTTTGACTTTTTAAGCCAATTTAACATCAAATATCACGAGCATCTAAGTTTGTCAATAGGTCTTTAGAAGTAGCTATTGGCGATCGGCGAAGCCCAAAAGTTGACAAACAATTCAAAAAATTAATTATTAAACTAGCTTAGAGAGATAAAATGCGATCGCCCACTTATTTCTCTACTTAAGCCATGAGAGACTTTAGCCTCGCGCTGCAAGATCGAATCGACATAATTATACAAAACTGGATCGAAGCTGTACGCTCCGACGACCAACTCGAAAGCGCTAAAGAACTCACCTACAATGGCGTGCGCGACAGCGTTCCAATGGTACTGCAAGCGATCGTAACCATGCTTTCTCAATCCCAAGAGAGCGACATTCGCACACTCGTAGAAAAAAGTTTAGAACACGGAACTCTCAGGGCAAAGCAAGGCTACGACGCCGAAGAAATTGCGCGGGAATACCGCTTGCTGCGCTGGGTAATTTTCGAGGCTTTAGAGCCAGAATTATTCAAAGCCTCTGCCCCCGAAGTCAGCCGAGCTTATCGGTTAATTGACACGGCGCTCGACGAAGTAATTGCTAAATGTTTTCAAACCTTTACCCAGGAAAGATTCCAAGAACTAAAGGATTTGCAAAACCAATTGCAACTTACAAATCAAGAACTGACTCGCTTAGTTCGCGCCAATCAAGAGAACTTATCTCACTTAGCTCACGAATTAAAAACTCCCCTCACCTCTATTATCGGCTACTCAGATTTGTTTTTGCGCCAGCAACAAAACTATTCCGAAATTAAAGGTTCTGTTCCCAATATAGGACATATTGATAAAGTCCTCAACAGTGGCCGACTGTTGCTGAGATTGATCAACGATACTCTGGAAATTTCGCGGTACGAAGCCGGACAAATAAAGTTACAGCTAGCTCCAACCAGACTGCCAGATGTAATCGCCACGGTTGTTGAAATAATCGAGCCTTTAGCGAAAGCCAAAGGTTTAGAGATAGCTGTTGAGTGCCATCTCTCAGACGATCTAGTGGTGACAGATTGCTTGCGCTTGCAGCAAATTATCACCAACTTGGCGAGCAACGCCATTCGCTACACCCAAGCGGGTACTATTACCATAAAAACCGAATTATTGTCAGACAAACATTGGAGTATCTGCATCACCGATACAGGAATTGGCATTGCTCCCGAAGACTGCGAGCGGATTTTTCAACCCTATTTTCGAGCCGACAACTCCCTGAGCTCTGGCATTCCTGACAGTACCGGCTTAGGGCTAGCAATTGTCGCTCGATTAGTCAAGCTCTTGCAAGGTAAAATCGAATTAGTTTCTCAAGTAGGAGTTGGCTCCTCCTTCACTGTAATTTTTCCCTTAGAATTGGAGGGATTTTAGATTACTGTTGACTGTTGACTGTTGACTAATGACTAATGACTTCTTTAAATCAGAAACCGAAGAGTTACATAAATAGCCGCAGCCACCAATTGCACCGCCATCACAGGCAGCCCGTAACGCAGAAAAGTTTGAAAAGAAATCCGGCGCCCGTGCAGTTCAGAAATTCCCGCCGCCACTATATTAGAAGAAGCTCCTACCAAAGTGCCATTTCCACCTAAAGTTGCTCCGTACATCATCGCATAAAACAGCGGCAGCACAGCAGGTGGAAACTGCCCTGCAAAATCGGGAGCCAGCACCTCTGCCGGTGCGAGCCCGATAGTGACAACATACTGTTTTAGCAGCGGCACCATCGCCACTACCAGCGGAATATTTGGCACCACACTCGACATCAAACCCACAAAAAATAACAAAACTAGAGAACCCAGAAAAATATTCTTACCTAAAATAACTGCTAATATTCCAGATATACTGCCGATAACTCCGGTTTTTTCCAAACCGCCAATCAGCACAAAGATAGACATAAAAAATAGCAGCGTGCTCCAATCTAAATCCCGCAAAATATTATTAACAGAATCAATTTGGGAATGGTGAGCTAAGAGCATTGCCAAAGCAGCCCCCAACAAAGCAACTGCCGCAGGTGAAATAGGGACGGGCAGAGACTCTCCTATTACAAAAAACGTCAGCACAAAAGCTATAATTAAGCCGCCTACTGCTAAAATGCGGGGGTGATTGATTTTTGGGTGCGGCAAATGTTCCAAATCGTCTAAGTTCTTGTGCCAAATTTCGCTCCACAGCCAAGGCAACATAACTAATATAACTGCTAATGCGATCGCCCCGCCCAAACTTAACTTTACCAGGTAATCTGTAAAGCTCATGTTAATAGCATCACCGACAATGAATGTCGCCGGATCGCCCACGATTGTTAGCAGTCCAGAACTGTTAGCCACAAATACCATTAAAATCAGTAACGGCACAAAATCTACACCGACTTCTTCTGCCATTGGCGGAATTAATGGTGCTAGCAGCATGACTGTCGTAGCATTCGGCAAAACTGAACAAATTGGCGTAGTAATTGCGACAATACCCAGCAAGAGATTTTTGCCTTTGCCTTTAGCCAAAAGCACAATTTGAGTTGCCAAATACTCGAATACTTTGGTAGGCTCAAAGGCTCTCACCATTACCATGACTCCGAAAAATAAGCCCAGCGTGGCGTGACTTCGACCGATATATTCGATCGCGTTATTTAATGTCATCACGTGGGTAAAAACCAGAATCACCGCTCCCAGAAATGCCGCAACTGTGAGGTGTATCCATTCTGTAATTATTAAGAAAATTACACATATAAATGTTGTTGCAGCAATCACAGCTTGCACGTTTTCCATTTAGTCCCCTGAAAATAATAAAACTTAAAAAGTCTCGGTTCGAGTGAATATACTACTTTCTGGCTCTTCTGTCAATAAATTTAAGTGCTGATTTTGGCAGCAACAAGCTGGGAGCGACTCATCAAGAGTTCTCCGGTACGCGGAAAAAATCACCTCAAAACTACTTCTTTTGGGAGGGTCGCGATCGGCAGAAGTTTGGTATGGCGATCGGGCGATCGCTCAACTACAATGAAGCATGGGCAATCTCTGCCAAACTCAACCCCCACGCAGACATCATGGACTACAGCCAAGTGCTCGCCGACAAAACCGATACTATCGTTCAAAACTGGATTGAAGCAGTTCGTCAGGATCGGAAAATTGAAACCGCTGACGCCTTACCGCACTCAGCAATCGAAAATCACATACCTCATCTGCTGCAGGCGATGACCACAGTGCTTTCCCAATATCAAAACAGCGAAATAAAACTAATAATTGAAGCCAGTTTAGATCACGGATTTCTCAGAGCAGAACAAGGCTACGATGCTGCAGAAGTAGCCCAGGAATACCACTTATTGCGTCAAGTAATATTCTCGCAATTAGAATCAGAATTGCTAGTAGGAACCACCGCCGACGTATTCAGAGCTTTTCGGCTGATAGATGCCGTACTAGACGAAGCAATTGCCCAGTGTTTCAACAGCTACGTCGCTCAGAGACTGCAGGAACTTCAACAAATCCAAACTCAGTTACAACTCACCAATCAAGAACTCTCTCGCCTTGTCAGCGTCCATCAAGAAAACGTCTACCATTTGGCTCACGAACTTAAAACTCCTCTCAACTCAATTATTGGTTATTCCGAACTATTTCTGCGAAAAGAGAAATGGCAATCAGAAGTCAAAGATACCCTCCCCGGCATCGAACACATCGAGCGAGTATTGCGTAACGGCAGACACTTGCTTCGCATGATTAATGACACACTAGAACTTTCTCGCGCCGATGCCGGCAAAATTAAACTTAACCTGCAGCGAACTAATGTACAATCAGTAATTAACACCGTAGTAGAAATGATGCAGCCAATTGCTGATGCTAAAGGACTAAAGCTCGCTGTTACCAGCGACTGCGCCCCAAGACAAGTAATCGCCGACGCACAGCGACTGCAACAAATTCTGATCAACCTGCTGAGCAATGCCATTCGCTATACAGAATCTGGTAGCATCGAATTAAGTTGCCACTCTGCTGGAGAAGGAAAGTGGGCGATCGCAATTACAGATACCGGCATTGGCATTGCCCCCGAAGATACAAAGCGCATCTTTGATCCCTTCTTTCAAGCAGGAGAAGCAGGCAAACAGCTCTTTCCCACCGAAAGCACTGGCCTGGGATTAGCAATAGTATCGCGGCTCGTCACGCTGCTGCAAGGCAAAATCGAGTTAGTATCAGAAATAGGAGTAGGCTCAACTTTTACCGTGATTCTACCCCAAGAAGTTAAAATACTCCAAGAAGTAAGTTAAAGATTAAGTTCAAATTTTTACATCCGAAAATCCTATGCCCGCAGCCAACCTTAGCCCTTCCACCACAGCCTTTCCCCTCACCGCCGTAGTCGGGCAAGAAGCAATCAAATTAGCCCTGCTGTTAGCAGCAGTCGATCCCGGATTGGGAGGAGTTGCGATCGCAGGGCGCCGCGGTACAGCAAAATCAGTAATGGCCCGTGCCTTGCACTCCTTACTGCCACCCATTGAAATTGTTAAAGATTCTTTTTGCAACGCCGAACCTAATGAAATTCTGGCAGAACAGGCATCAGGCTTGTTAGCAGAAAATGGCGGGCAAGATGCCCACACCACCGATACTAATTCCTTAACTACTGAAATAATTCCCACACCATTCATTCAAATTCCTTTGGGTGTCACCGAAGACAGACTCTTAGGTTCAGTCGATGTCGAACAATCAGTAAAATTCGGCCAAACCGTATTTCAACCCGGACTCTTAGCCCAAGCAAATCGAGGGGTACTTTATGTAGACGAAATTAACCTCCTCGATGACAACATTTCCAACCAATTGCTAACAGTATTAACCGAAGGGCGCAACCAAATAGAGCGCGAAGGCATTAGCTTCCAACACCCCTGCAAACCTCTATTTATCGCCACATACAACCCCGAAGAAGGGCCGCTGAGAGAACATTTGCTCGATCGAATCGCGATCGTACTTTCAGCCGACGCAGCACTCGAAATAGAAGAAAGAGTCTATGCAGTAGAACAAGCTTTATCCTACTCCAGCTCCCCCCAAGACTTTCTCAATCAATACAGCGAAGACACCGACAACCTCAAAACCCAAATCATCCTAGCCAGAGAATGGCTCAAAGATGTCAGCATTAAACGCGAACAAATTGCCTACCTAGTAGAAGAAGCCATCCGGGGTGGCGTTCAAGGACACCGCGCCGAAATATTCGCAGTCCGCGTCGCCAAAGCCTGCGCCGCGATGGAGGGACGCACAGAAGTTAACGCCGAAGATTTGCGCCGCGCCGTAGAATTAGTCATCGTACCCCGCGCCACCATCATCCAAACTCCCCCAGACGAAAACTCTCCCCCTCCTCCCCCCCCGCCGCCTCCCCAAAAGCAGTCAGAACAAGAACAAGACGAACCAGAAAACGAGCAAGAAGACGAAGAAGACCAAGAGGATGAAGACAACCCGGAACCTGAACAAAAACCAGAAAAAGATACCATTCCCGAAGAATTTCTTTTCGACCCCGAAGGGGTAATTCTCGACCCCAGCGTGCTTTTCTTCGCCCAAGCCGCCAGCCGCCAAGGCAAATCGGGCAGCCGCAGCACCATTTTCTCGGAAGATAGAGGCCGTTACGTCAAGCCGGTATTGCCCAAAGGCCCCGTCCGCCGCATCGCCGTTGACGCCACCCTCAGAGCCGCCGCACCCTACCAAAAAGCCCGCCGCGACAGGAATTCTAACGCCCCCCAACCCCCCCTTAGCAAGGGGGGGCAAGAGGGGGTTCAGCGCCGTGTATTTGTGGAACAGGGAGACATTCGGGCGAAGCGCTTGGCCAGAAAAGCTGGAGCTTTAGTCGTATTTGTCGTCGATGCTTCGGGTTCGATGGCCCTCAACCGAATGCAGTCGGCCAAAGGTGCAGTCATGCAGCTACTCACAGAAGCTTATCAAAGCCGCGACCAAGTTGCTCTCATTCCGTTTCGCGGAGAACAAGCAGAAGTGCTGCTACCGCCGACTCGCTCGATAGCCTTGGCCCGCAAGCGTTTGGAACGGTTGCCCTGCGGAGGCGGTTCCCCCTTGGCCCACGGTTTGACTCAAGCAGTACGGGTGGGAGTCAACGCGCGGCAGTCTGGAGATATCGGTCAAGTTGCGATTGTGGCCATTACTGACGGACGCGGTAATATTCCTTTGGCTCGTTCTTTGGGCGAACCGATTGTAGAGGGAGAAAAGCCTGATATTAAGCAGGAATTGTTAGAAATTGCTGCCAAAATTCGCGGGTTGGGAATGCAGTTGCTGGTGATTGATACGGAGAGCAAGTTTATTTCGACTGGCTTTGCGAAGGAATTGGCCAAGACTTCTGGAGGGAAATACTATCACTTGCCGAAAGCTACCGAACAGTCGATCGCAGCTATGACTAAAAATGCTCTGCGCGACGCGATCGGCTAAAATCCTGATACCCGGATTTATCTCCGTTTATCTGCGGTTAAAAATCCAAAAATTAGACTTTTTGCCAAAAGTCTAATTTTTAACTCTCACTCTCCGGCGAGTCAGCGCCAGCGAACCCGCAACTAAACCCAACCCTACCACCGTCGAAGGCTCAGGAATTCTTACGGGCAGAGGTACGCGGTTTGTGGTCCCCCGGTTCGGGTTTGAAGAAATTGTACTTTGGGGGAGTTGACCGGTCTGAGCCAGCAGCAAATTTTCTGAGCCCTGGCCTGAAGTAGCCGTATAAACGGCTCGGACATTAGCTGCAAGTGCAGCTTGACCGCTGCAAATAATGGCGGCGGCAGCCAATAAAATCCCCGCTGTAGGGGGCAATAATTTGCGCTCAAAAAAGGTGGGCATTGGACATTACCTATTTAGCAGTTTGTCGATAGAACTCGATCTTTTCATTGATTTTCTCGGTATCCTTTGTCTGGGCTACCTTAGCAATTAACGGAACCGATTTTAGATTTTAGATTTTATTTATATTTTATATATTAGATTATTGAAGTTTCTTGTCCCTAGTTTCAACTAAGCCGCAAATCAAAAACCTAAAATCAACTTGGGCCCCTGCCTCTAGCATATACTCCATAATCCCCAATCGTAAATTCCCCCTCCCAAATTGATTGACTTCAGCTATCTGTGATTGGTGCGACTTTAAGCTAGCCCTTGGCCACAGATAGCGCCGATCCTTTAAACTCAACTATAGCTTTGCCGCGAGAGAGCGAAACGGCACCGACTTGTACGCAGTCTATTATAAACAATCGATCCCTGGTTTAGAGTGATTTCACCCCCTTCTTTATCAAATCTTTAAACTCTTTCAGGTTTTGCAAACAAAGTGTAAAGCTGTCAAAATGATAGATAGCAATTCTCAGCCAAAATTAGGTAAATCCTCGTGAGTAACACTAGCAATTTCCGCGAAGCCGTGCGCGAGGCCAAAAACCACGCGCTGGTAGGCCCCAACGTCATCTCCAACGCTCTCCCCTTCGTGGGTGGCGGACTTGTCTTAACTGCTGTCGGCACCTACGGCGGCCTCGGAGTGATTCGTAACTATCCCAGCATCTTCTTTCCCACATTCATTGCCGCGATCGTCGTAGAATTAATTCTCTTCTTCATCGCTCGCGGTGCCGCCGAACAAGGCAACAAAAACACCGCTTTGCCCCTGTTGGCAACCTACAGCCTGCTTTCCGGCTACACCCTCAGCGGATTGGTATTTACAGCCCTCAGAACCCAAGGCGTCGGCATCTCCGGCATCGCTTTTGCAGCCCTCGGATGCGGCATTACCTTTATCGCCGCCCGCCAAATTGGCTCCAACCTTTCTGAACAAGACGGCATGGCCCTCACCAAAACTATCAGTTTAGGTGTGATTGCTTTGTTAGTGGTCGTTGGCGGTCAGTTTCTGCTCTCTCTCTTTGGCGTCTACACCCCAACCTGGTTGGAAATTGGCATTTCTGGCATCGGCGTGTTTATATTTGCCGGCGCTGCGATCGTCGATTTTTACATATTACCCCGCAGCTACCGCGACGACCAGTATTTACCCGCCGCTCTGTCGATGTACTTGACCTACATCAACTTGTTCATTTTCATTCTGCGCCTGCTGATTGCTATCAACAGCCGCGATTAATTGAAACTTTAGCTTAAAAAAAACCGCGGCTCGATCGACATCCGGCCGCGGTTTTTTAATTAAGATTTGGAATCAAGATAGTAGTCCTCGCCTCCTCTGTCCCTCATACAAAAAACTTATATCATGTTCACAGCGGACAGATATAAGGTATAATTTTACTTTTTAATCACTCAATCAAAACTCTTGCTATCTAATTGTGTCGATCGCGATTTCAATATTAATCACAAATTAATCGGGGAAAACTCATGTACTTAAAATATGAAGATATTAGGAGAGTCAGCGTAGAAATTACCTCCAGGTGCAATGCAGCTTGTCCCCAGTGCCCCCGCACCGGCAACCCGATTTTGCCGGGGGCAGAATTAAAGATGGAGGATATTGAGAGAATTTTCCCACAAGAGTTTTGCTCTCAGTTGGATTTGGTGTATATGTGCGGCAACTACGGCGATGCTATGACTAGCAATACCACAATTCCGGCGATCGAATATTTGCACCGCATGGGAGTTCCTCATATCAGCTTGTACACCAACGGTAGCGGACGCAATCCCGACTGGTGGCAAGCCCTGGCAAAGGCGATGACAGGAGAAGACGATCGCGTAATTTTTAGTATCGACGGGTTGGCCGATACTAACAGCATCTACCGCCAAAATACCAACTGGGACAGGATAATGCAGTCGGTTAATGCCTTTATCCAAGCTGGCGGAAAAGCTGTATGGCACTACTTGATATTTGAACACAACCAGCACCAAGTAGAAGCAGCGCGGGATTTAGCCCAACAACTAGGATTTGTCGAGTTTGTACCGAAAGCTACCTCTCGTTTTGTGGCGAAAGAAATTTATGACAAAGAGTCCGCCAATCAACAGCCTCAGAAGACAGAAAACTCTCAGGTAGAGGCTAAGATCGATCGCCCCAACCAACCAGCAACAACTAATGCGTCAGCCCCTCAAAATCAAACACAGACGGCTGTTGGGCTGCACCAACAAGCTGAACGCTGTTTGAAACAAGGACAGCTCTCAGAGGCGATCGCAGCCAGCCAACAAGCCCTAAAAATTCAGCCTAATTTTGCAGCAGCATGGAAAACTTTAGGCAATGCTGTTCAAGGTTTGGGGAAGATGCAAGCAGCAGCAGACTGTTACGCCAAGGCCCTCAAAATTCAGCCTAATTTTCCAGAAGTTTATGCTAATGTCGGCAGTCTTTATGCTCAACAGCAACAGTGGCAGCCAGCTAGTGCTTATTACCAAAAGGCGATCGAGCTTAAACCCAATTTTGCCGGAGCTTATCGCAATTTAGCTCAAGTTTTGACGAAGTTGGGGCAACCAGAAAAAGCCAATTATGCTTGGTATCAAGCTATAGCTATCGAAACCTCTCAAGCACCAGAAGCAACTCCTTCTGTCCCATCAAAGCCAGCCAGCGAAGAACTGCAACCTCCATCGTTGGAGCAATATAAAAATCCCCAGGGAGACCAATTTATCCAAGCTGTAGAAAAATTTGGTAGCCTAAACAATTACTACCGAAATGTAGAAATTAGCTGCCAAACTCAAGCCAGCAAAGAGATTTTCATCAGTTTTGAAGCGGAACTCTGGCCTTGCTGTTGGGTAAGCCATACTAAATACGCTATTTATAACCACACTTACAGACCGCAAATGCTGGCTTTAATTGAAAAGTACGGAAATGGCTTTAATTCTCTCAGAACTCAATCGGTGAAAGATGCGATCGCTAGAGATTGGTTTCGCGAAGACCTCACAAAAAGTTTTTCCTGTTCTAAAAGGTTGGACGTATGCGCTCACGAATGCGGTAAAACTTTCAATTCAACAGGTTCGCAGTATATATAAGAATGAAGGCACTACACGGATAACGCTGTTAATTCTATCGGGACCCTGGTTTTAATGTGGTGAAGCGATCGCATTTCAAGTTAGATTTCAGGTAGGTTATCAGGATCGATCCCTTGCGATCGCAA
Organism: Microcoleus sp. Pol1C5; assembly: GCF_036701115.1. Classification (NCBI taxonomy): domain Bacteria; kingdom Bacillati; phylum Cyanobacteriota; class Cyanophyceae; order Oscillatoriales; family Microcoleaceae; genus Microcoleus; species Microcoleus sp. Pol1C5. The sequence continues at coordinate 22,434 of NZ_JAUBQE010000005.1, forward strand.
ATACTCAGCTAGGCGTTCGGCTCGCTGTCGTTCTACCCTCAACTCCTCCCGCATCTGCTGCATTCCTGCATCCGGCAGGGGATAGACATTTCCAGACTCGTCAGACCACACCAAAATTTCTTGCTTGATGCCCCCAATAACTTGCTGGGATCGCCCTAGGCCCAGTCCCACTTCTGGCATCCAATAGGGTTCGCCAATCTGCTGCCGATACTGCCCGTCAATCAGCTTGTACACTTCAAACGGTTGATGCCGATCGCGCCGCCAAAATTCGGGGTTGTAAATAATGTAGTACAAAACCCCTAACCCGGCATAAATCGACATTTTCTCGTCGTACTCTCCACCGGGTTTGTGAGACACCATTTCCAATGCTAAGATCGGCACAACCTCGTTTTCTTCCCAGACAGCATAGCTGCGGCGAGATTTGCCTCCTTTTCGGCGCTCCACCCCCAAACTGAGAAACCCGTCGGGGACGACAGGCACTTTGGGACTGATTCCCGTCGTGTGATACACCGCCATATCCACCCCAAAGTACCAATCCATGCGATCGGACCAAATGCTGGTCAGGACAAACAACAATAGGTTCGGCAGCAGATTCTGGTCTTCGTTATCCACAGGAGTATCGTCCGAACAGGGCAGGTCTTCGGTGGACGGCAAGCTTAATTTTAATTCTGGGGAAATCATGGCAGTTAACTTCCATCGAACTCGTTAACCTGATTTTAGATTATAGCAACTTTTTTTGAATTTTGAATTTTTAATGGGGTAAAGTTTTTAATTCAACGGGTTCGCACTATATCTAATCAGGAAGAATCAATAACATTTTGTTTGTTGAAATATCCCAATTTCAGCTAAACTTAAAAATACACCCCACAACTAGGAGAACTCACAGTGGAAGTTCTAGACATCAAACACAATATCGAAACATTGTCCGATCGACTGGGTACAACCCAGGACTATCTTTGACATCCCCGCACTTACAGCCAAAATTCAAGACTTAGAGCAAATCTGCGCCCAACCAGCATTTTGGGACGACCAAGATCGAGCTCAAGAAACCCTCCAAGAACTCAATGACTTCAAATCTCATTTAGAACAATATCGCGGCTGGCAAAGTAGCTTGGAAGATGCTAAAGCTATTTTAGAACTGCTGGAGTTAGAAGCCGACGAGTCCCTGTTCCAAGAAGCCTCATCGAGTCTTTCTCAGTTAACCCGCGAACTCGACCAGTGGGAACTGCAACAATTACTATCTGGGCCCTACGATGAAGGCGGCGCCGTTTTGACAATTAACGCCGGGGCCGGCGGTACAGATGCTCAAGATTGGGCCGAAATGCTGCTGCGGATGTACACCCGCTGGGGGGAAAGTCAAGGTTACAAAGTACATTTAATGGAAATTTCCGAGGGAGAGGAAGCAGGTATTAAATCTGCTTCTTTGGAAATTGTCGGCCGCTACGCTTACGGTTATATGCGATCGGAAAAAGGCACTCACCGCTTGGTCAGAATTTCGCCTTTTAATGCTAATGACAAGCGCCAAACCAGTTTTGCAGGCGTCGAAGTGATGCCAATTCTCGATCGATCCGTCAAGTTGGACATTCCCGAAAAGGATTTGGAAATCACGACTTCCCGCGCGGGCGGCAAGGGCGGGCAAAACGTTAACAAGGTAGAAACCGCAGTCCGCATCGTTCACCTTCCTACCGGTTTGGCCGTCCGCTGTACTGAAGAACGCAGTCAGTTGCAAAATAAGGAAAAAGCTTTGGCATTACTCAAGGCTAGGCTGTTGGTGATTGCTAAGGAACAGCGGGCTTCGGAAATTGCCGAGATTCGCGGCGATATGGTGGAGGCGGCTTGGGGCAACCAAATTCGCAATTATGTTTTTCACCCATACCAAATGGTCAAGGATTTGCGTACAGGAGTGGAAACAACCGCCATCGCAGATGTGATGAACGGCGAATTAGACCCGTTTATTCAAGCTTACCTGCGGCAGGAAAATCAGTTGATAGCCCAAACTGATTCAACCGCGCGAATCTAATTCGCGCCTTGACATACAAAGTCTGGCTGTGCAAACTAAAGAATCAAGAGCGGTGATGGCAGCGGATTTGCTATAATTTTGGGGTTTTGGTCGATCGCCCGACCTTCAACAAGTCGCGCGGCCAAAAACCTTGATATGATAAAACTTGATCTAACGAACAAAAGGAGAAATAATGACCCAAGTTGTAATAGGCGAAAATGAAGGGATTGAGTCAGCCCTACGACGGTTTAAGCGACAAGTTTCCAAAGCGGGTATTTTCCCCGACATGAGAAAGCACCGCCACTTTGAAACCCCGTTGGAAAAGCAGAAGCGCAAAGCTATTGCCAGAAGGACTAAGAGACGCTTTCACCGCAATAACAAGCCCTAGAATTATTAGCACTAAATTGATTCGGCAGATATAATGCCTTGCGATTCTAGTACCGCAGCGACTCGGAGAATCACCGCTTCGCTGTAGGGAGCACCAATAATTTGTACCCCCAAGGGCAAAGCGCCGGGCCGCTGTACGGGCACGCAAAGAACGGGCAAGCCAATAAATGATAGGGGTTGGGTGAACAGTCCGAGATTGGGACGCACTAAGATTTCTTGTCCGGCTATTACCATTTTCTCGACGCCAATTTCAGGGGCAGCTATCGGGGTTGCGGGTGCGAGGATGATGTCTGTGTGTTGGAATATTTCGCGAATTCGATCGCGGTACCACTGTCTGAATCTCTGGGCTTGCAAGTACCAAGTCGCAGGGATCAGGGTTCCCGCTAAAAAGCGATCGCGCGTGGCAGGATCGAAGTCTTGAGGCCGCGATCGTAAATTGTCTAAATGCAAGTTTCCCCCCTCGCAAGCGGTAATGATAAATGCCGCAGCCCTGGCGCGATCGGATTCCGGTATGCTGACAGTTGCAAGCCCCCCTATTTTTGGGGGGTTTGTTGTTTTTTTTGTGTAGATACCACAATCCAATATATTTGTCAAGGCTTTAGCAACTATTTCTACAGCATGCATTGCTTCTGGTTCGGCCCCTGTGGCGAAATAGCCGTCAGCAACAGCAATTCGCAATCCTTCGATACCTTGATTTAACTGCGGCGAACAAAGTTCAGGCGGGCGTGGAGTGCAAACTGGGTCGCGAGAATCAGGGCCTTGCAGGATATCGTACAGCAGCGCCATATCTCTGATCGATCGCCCAAACGGTCCCACACAATCCAAACTACCCGAAAATAAATAAGCGCCAGCCCTCGACAAGCGGCCGTAAGTAGGCTTAAACCCAAAGACACCGCACAAAGCAGCCGGTACGCGGATGGAACCGTTAGTATCAGAACCGAGAGTGAAGGGTACAAAACCGGCGGCGACTGCTGCTGCGGAACCGCCGCTGGAACCGCCGGCGATGCGCGTAGTATCGTGGGGATTGCGAGTCGGGCCGTAGTGGCTGTTTTCCGTGACGAAACCGTAGGCGTACTCGTCCATGTTGAGAGTACCTACGAGCACAGCCCCGGCTTGTTTTAGTCGGGCGACCACCGTTGCGTCCTGGGTAGCCGGAGGATTGTCAGCGTTGATTTTTGACCCTGCTAGGGTGGTAATTCCGCCGATGTCGAACAGGTTTTTGACTGCGAAGGGAACGCCTGCTAAAGGGCCTGGGTTTTCGTTATTTGCGATGGAATTATCTATTTTTTCGGCTGCTGCGAGTGCGCTTGATGCAGTGATTGCAGTAAAGCAATTAAAAGCTTTATCCTTAACAGCAATCCGTTCCAAAGCAGCATTTACCGCCACTGTAGCCGTAACCTTACCACATTTAACCGCCGCTGCCGTAGCAACCGCATCAGCCTTATCTAAAAAACATCTGCGTTCATCTGCGTTCATCTGCCCTCATCTGCGGTTAAAAATCTAAGGTTCAAACACCGGCGCGACTTCTACTTCTGGGGGTAAAGGAAACTCAGTAACGAGTCGGGCGATCGCAACTATCCTCTCGAAGTTTACCACAACGCCTGGACGATGTTCCGGGTCTAACGGTAAGTTTATCAGTTCAGCGGTGCGATCGACATATTCTTCTATATTTGTCATTTTTCTATTTTCCCTTAGAAGTGCGTCGGAGTGCGATCGATTATTGTATTGTAATCGCGATCGGGCTGTTAGTTATTTTCGAGCTGTTTTTTGTATTCCTCGGATTGTCTGATATCATCTAGAGGCGATATAGGTTCAGTTGGTTGATCGGGACAGAACTCTATACATATATCAATAACAGCTTTCTTATACTTTTGAGGATCGTAATTTTCATAATATGAATTTACTATTCTTGCCTGCACTCTTACTGTTCCTTCCTGCCACCCTCCAAAACCAACTTTGAGAAGTTTACAGCTTACTCCTTTACCTTCCCAGTGTATTTCACTGTTCCACATATAACGTTCGGAATCGAAGGGAATTTTATTTAACTCGGGTTTTATATCAGCACGTTCTTCCGAAGTACCACCCCTAACTTTCCAGGGATAAATATTTAAAAATTTTTCCGTAAATTCTTTACTAACTACATCCTTGAATTTCGCTACTGTAAATGTATTATTGTTATCGAACAACAAAACATCATCATCGCGGTCTAGTGGTTTAAATTTATCATTCATAAAATTTGATGCTGTCATGGAGCTTTAAATATCAGGCGTGTAGAAGCAGGAGTTACAAATGTTCTCGTGGTCGTCTCCACCTACGAATACAACTATTTTTACCTTTTTTCTGTCTGCTTGCTTAGCAGATTTTATGAACTCACTCCGCTTCGATGTTTGTCTTTAACTCAAACACTGACAGTTTCCCGCAACTTATCAACGGCAACATCCAGCGCAGGCAAAGTAAAATCCTCAGCATCCATCAATTCCTTAACCTTCTCAAAAATCTCAACCTCCGCCTCTTCCTGATCCGTCAGCTTATCATAAAAATAAGGGTCAGTAAACCACTGCTCAAACGCTATCATTAACAAACCATTGGGCGAAAGTTCAAACCGCCAATACTTAGAAACCCTACTGTCAACCACTTCAAACAGCGGTGCCGGATTATGGATAGGATAATAGCTGTAATTATCATTGCAGATGTAGTACCAAATAGTGCCTTTCCATTCTCGGATAGCATAAACAACATATTCCTTGCCTATAGTTAGTGGCAACTCAACTTTTCTAGTATAACCGCGTGGCGGATCTATATATGTTTCAGGCAGAGATTCACCCGTATTAGCAATACAACGAATTTTCATAACTTGATTACCTACAGATTTTTAGGGGCTGTTTTGGGATACTGTCGCTTGAACTTAAACTCCACATCTTGAAGAGTCTGACTGTTCCGAAACCAATGGACTTGTACGGAAGCTCCATTAATTTCAAAAGCCTCAATACTTGTCATTTTATCCCAATCTTCAGAATTACCGCCATAAACAGCAATAAGTCTCGGTGCATCCCCCAACAATCTATCTGTACCGCAATGAATTACTATGCAATTACCAGCCTTAGCATCTTGCAACAGAAGTTGCTCCTGCAAATTTCTCGGACTCTCATCGGGAATAGCACCTTGATTCACAATTTAACAGCTTTAAATATTGTTTGTCAAATAGGATAAAAAATAATTTTAGGAGGTGCCGTTTCCGCCAGCAACTTTCCCCGCGAAATCACATACCTAACCGCAGCGCGCCTCCTAATTGCATCCAAACAATCCTCAGCATCCAACACAATCAAATTGGCAGGTTTACCCGCATCTATCCCATAATTATCATCTCCCAGATTGAGAGTTTTAGCACCGTTGACAGTCACCATATTAAAACAAGCTGCAATCTCAGCCATTCCCGTCATCTGACAAACATGAACCGCCATATGAGAGACATCGAACATATTTCCCGTACCTAAACTATACCAAGGATCTTGCACGCAGTCGTGACCAAAACTCACATTCAATCCCTGTTGCCATAACTCCTTAACTCGCGTAACTCCACGGCGTTTGGGATAAGTATCAGCGCGGCCTTGCAGAGTGATATTAATTAAAGGATTGGCGATGAAATTCATTCCCGATTTTACCAAACTTCCCATCAGCTTAAAAGCATAAGCATTGTTATAAGAACCGAAAGCCGTCGTGTGGCTAGCCGTCACCCGCGAACCAGCCCCGCTTCTAATCGCACAAGCTGCTACAACTTCCAAAAATCTCGACTGTTCATCATCGATTTCATCGCAGTGAACATCTATTAATCTATTGTATTTTTCCGCAAGTTCAAAAATTCGTTCAACAGACTTCACCCCATCTTCCCGCGTCAACTCATAATGCGGAATTCCGCCCACAGCATCCGCACCCATATCCAGAGATTTCTCTAAGAGTTTGTCATTTTCTGGACTTCCATAAATCCCGTCTTGGGGAAAAGCCACAACTTGCAGAGTCATCCAATCTTTGACTTGTTCTCGAACTTCCAAAAGTCCTTGCAAAGCAGTCAGCGTCGGTTCGCTAACATCAGCGTGACTCCTGACAAACAAAATCCCTTGAGACGCTTGCAGCCTTAAAGTTTCAACAGCCCGTTTTTTGACATCATCCAGAGTTAAACTTTGCTTTCGTTCCCCCCAGATTTGAATTCCCTCGAACAAAGTGCCGCTTTGATTCCATCGCGGTTCCCCCGCAGTCAAAGCCGAATCGAGATGAATGTGCGACTCCACAAAAGGAGGAGTAACTAATTTGCCTCCAACATCAATTTCGGATTCTCCCAATTCGGAAATCTGCGTCGATACGGCTGCTATTTTGTCCCCATCAATAGCAATATCCACTGTTTGGCTGTTGCCCGCACCTAACAAACGACATTGGCGCAGAACAATGCTATACTTTTGCTCAGACATAAAGATTGCACCTAAATTTAAAAGTTTTAAACTTGATCCTTCGTAGTTTCGATTCAGCCTAGTAAGACCAAAAGCATTCCCCAATCACTTGCGAACCCCCTCCTTCTCCTCCTCTGCGTCCTCTGCGCCCTCTGCGGTTAAAAAATCTTACTCAAACAACAAACCTCTCACAATAATTACCAAGAAGAAAGCGCAACTACAAATCGCCTAACTCAGACAATCTCAAACTCCAGATTGTGATTTTTTACAAAATCAAAGGTAAAATGGTCAACCACATTAGTATTGCTCAATTCCAGATTGTAAAAATCAACAAAATCCGCATCAAAATACGGCCCAGCGTGCCAAGTCCCGACATCTAACTTAATAAAACAATTGCCCGGAATCCGAAAAGCAGCCATATCCTCTAAACTCGGTTTATAGCTATCTCCAGGAGGCGCAACCGCCATCAACCAATCCTTCCCTTCCAAAGAACCCAAACACTGAGTACATTGAAGGTGCCGCGTTATTTTGCCAAACTTGCGACCTTTCTCGTGCAGCCGCATAATGTAAAATCTAGGAATACCATTTTGCAAATTTAACTGAGCATCCTCAGCATCGAAATACTTGCCATCAATTGCCGCAAAGATAACTTGACCGTAACGCCGAAAATTTTCCGGTGTCACCCATTGTGCAAACAACTGCTTAGTCGAAATTGATTCGCTCATAAATCCCAACATCCCTAGCTCGATCCGTTATCAATATTCTAATATAAATAGTAAGACCGCTTTATTTAGACTCTGGGCGCAGCCAGGAACAGGCTTTTCGACTTCCCAAAAAACTGAATTGATTTATTGCCAAAGCGCTACAGACATTACCTATCTTCGGCTTCCTCTTCTTTCTCCTCCTACCCTTCGGGAACGGCTTCGCCGAACGTGTCCTTTGCGTCTTCGCCGTTCGTTAAAAAGATATTAATTGAGATCGATCGCCCAAAACACCCTTACAATCAAAATCAGCACACTGCTGCAAAAAACGAGCCGGAATATCAGGCCGAGCACCCCAATGCAAATGCAAATAAGAAGCGTGTACCTGACAAACTGCCCAACCTTCAGCAACCGCCTCAACTTCCCCCCGCTTCCCATACCTCCAACTGTGATAAACTGGATTACTCGGTTCCACAGTTAAATGCGATCGATGAAACTCATGTCCCCAAACCTGATCAAGAGCAGTTAACACCGAACTGTCCCTCACCGCCACAGCTTCTCTGTATCCCAGCGTCAAACGCTTTCCCATCGCAGCAGCAGTTTCCAACACTCCCACCCCTGGCCAAGAATTGCCATCGAAGTCTACAATAGAATCGCACAAATACATCAAACCGCCGCACTCCGCATAAGTCGGCATTCCCGAAAAAATCGCACTTTTTACCGCATCCCGAATTAAAACATTACCGCTCAATTTTTGAGCAAACACTTCGGGAAAACCGCCGCCAAAATATAACCCTTGCACATTGTCAGGAAAAACCGAATCATCAAGGGGACTCCAAAATACCAACTCCGCACCCAACTCTTCCAACAAATCAAGATTGTCCTGATAGTAAAAATTAAAAGCCCGATCGCGCGCAACTGCAATCCTCACTCCAAATTGTTTTCCCAAACTGTTGACAACATCATCTTTTTTAGTTACAATTTTGGAAGGGAGATTGTGTCTACCCAAAAGTTGCTCAGACCCCTCACGCCCCCCATTTCGAGTTGCAGCCAACAAAGGCAAAAGTTGCTCCCAGTCAAAACTAACAGCAGCCAAATCAGCTAATTTATCGATCGCAGCATGAAGATTTGGCAACTCCTCAGCAGGAATCAGCCCCAAATGTCGATCGGGAATAGTAACAGCCTCATCCCTACGCAAAACGCCCAAAATAGGTAAATTGAGCGGTTTGAGAGCATCTTGAAGCAACTCCAAATGTCGATCGCTCGCCACCCGATTCAGCACCAAACCAGCGAATTTAAGGTCAGGGTTAAAAGAACGAAAACCGTGGGCGATCGCAGCCACAGAACCAGAGAGCCTGCTGCAATCTATCACAAACAATACCGGCACATTTAGCAAATAAGCAACATGAGCCGTAGAAGCAAAAGAAAAATCATAATTGCCTTCTTCTTTTCGATAGTTAATTCGTGTATCCGTGTCAAAATCCGTGTCGTGGCTTCGTGATTCCTGAGTTTTTCGACTCACTCCATCAAATAAGCCCATTACCCCTTCAACTAAGGCATAATCGACATCTTGAATATGACGAGAAAAACACTTTTTTACATAAGATTCAGAGGTTAATATTGCGTCTAAATTCCGACAGGGGCGACCCGTGACAAAAGCATGAAACATCGGATCGATGTAATCCGGGCCTACCTTAAAAGATTGAACATTCAAGCCGCGACGGATTAAATAAGCTAAAAGAGCGATCGTCACAGTCGTCTTTCCCGCACCGCTGCGTTCGCCAGCAATTACTAAAGCCATAGTTCTAGTTAGTTAAAATAAATAATAGATAAGATTGCCCAAGTCGCTTTCCAATCAGGAAATTATCTGCGTTTATCTGTGTTAATCTGCCTTGCATCTGCGGTTTCTGTATCAATCAAAGATTTAGGCAATCTTTCCTCATAAAAATAGACAGTTGATAAAGTTATGAGTATTGCTCTCCAACCGCTCAAATAATAACTATTTAACGAACCGCGAAGACGCCAAGAGCGCTAAGGAAGAAAAGAGAAGAATAAAAGTAGGGCAGACATTGCCTGCCCCACTGAATATTAACTCAATCCGTCTTGCTTATTTTTTTCTCCTTTCTCCTGATTCCATCCATCCGTTACATCCGTTACATCCGGTACACAATCCGTTGCCGAACTTCTTTTTACCGCTTAGCTAACTTCAGCATTTGAGCCGTTACTGCCAAACTTTCTTCGTAAAGCACGTCCCGGCCCCAACTCAGCAAGTGTTGGCCCAGCAACTGTTCCGTTACCTGATCGAACAGAGGACTCACCTGGTTAAACCGATCGGTTTGAGCGCCACCCTTCGTTTCCATCCGCATACAGCCGCCCACTTCCGAACACAGAACCGTACCGCAGTCAGCCTTCTCGTTCGTAGAACTCAAACGCAGAGCAATCAAATCGCCCGGGACATCGCCCGTATCAGCAGTAGGAATAGCAGCCAACTCCGCTTCTACAACCCGTTCGTCCGGCCCCGCGAATTTAATTCGCTTGATTTGGTAATCGCCCTCTTCCTGTTTGAAAGCAACAGGACGCCACTGAAGCCGGCTCGCCAACCAACCCAAATACATCAGCGCTTGAGTAGAATTGTCCTGTTCGTAATCGATCGTCACCCGATCGATTTCCCGAATCGCAGCGCGACGTTCCGGGGCGTCAAAAGCCTCAGCAGCCAACTCCTGCCACGCAGCCAGCCGGCGCCAATTCAGATCCGCGATCGGAATTCCCTCCTCGATCAGACTTTGCATCAACAGCAATTCCGCTTCACACTCGGCAAAGCTGCTAGAGTCAACAATCACAGAACTGCTAATTGTCGCCAGCCGCTGGAACAAACCTCGATCGGCATCCGGGTTCGCCTTCCACCACAGCAGCGTCGGCAAATCCGGGATCGTCAGCGCCGTCACGATGGCGCTCACCCGTTCCAGCGCAGCTTCCGTACCCCGGAGCGTAATATACTCGCAGCAGATCAGATTGCCGGTGGTGCGCTTGTGGACAGGACAATAAGCAGCGACTTGAGCCTGCACGCCCGTATCTTCCCCCGCCGTCGGGCACAGAGCAATAATCCGGCAGGGATTGGCAGCCACGATCGCGTCAGCCACGCCCGATCCCCCGGAACCCAAACCACTCGATCCCATCTCCTCGCCTTTTGAATTTTTGCGAGCCACTTCTTCCCGCAAAGTCGCCAGCAATTCAGCGTTAGGTTTGCCAGTTCTCGGCAGCCCGTAAGCTTTTTGAGCCGCCCTGATGCTAGATGCCGTCATCGGCCCGGTAATACCGTCCACCGGCCCCTCGTAAAACCCCAGATCCGCTAATAACCGCTGAGTTTCTTCGGGTTCGTAGACTACAAAAGTAAAAGTTGTTGCCCTACTAGCGATCGGAGAATCGCCCTTTGAACCAGATTCTCTGTAACTTTCCCAAATTTGACTCAATTCGGCTTCTATTTGGTCGATCGACACATCTTTAGGATTTTGCAGCGAAACCAGAGGCGGAGCTTTCATCGGTGTCATCGTCATAAATCTTTTCTCCTTTGTTATTTGTTATTAGTCATTAGTCATTGGTTCTTAGTCATTGGTTTTTAGCTAATCAATAATGGCTAATCCTGACCAATAAACTAAAGACTGCTGATTAATGACTCTTAAAGTCTGCGCCACTTGCGGCCGTCTCTGTTAATTAGCAGTTCTGCTTCCGCCGGTTCCCAAGTACCCGCTTCGTATTTAGGAACCAACTCCTGTTCGTTGGACGATTCCCAATCCATCAGCGCCGGCGTTACCACCCGCCAAGCTTCTTCCACTTCATCAGAACGGGTAAACAAAGTTTGGTCGCCCAGCATACAATCAATTAACAGGCGATCGTAAGCATCCGAAGATGTCACCCCAAAGGAAGAACCGTAACTGAAATCCATATCCACCGTCCGCGTCCGCAAATCCGGCCCCGGCATTTTCGCCTCAAACCTCAGCGAAATCCCCTCGTTCGGATGCACGCGCATAGTCAAAACGTTAGGAGTAGTTTGTTGAGCCGCGGACTGAAAGATTAGCAGCGGAACTTCGCGGAACTGAATCGCAATTTCGCTAACTTTTTTCGGCAACCGTTTGCCGGTTCGCAGGTAGAAAGGCACTCCCTGCCAGCGCCAGTTGTCAATCATAAACTTCATCGCCACAAAAGTCGGCGTTGTCGAATTCGGAGCAACCCCCGGTTCATCGTGATACCCCGGCACCGGTTTCCCCTTCATCCAACCTGCGGAATATTGACCCCGAATCGCTGAGAACTCCAAGTTATTCAAATCTGCCAAGCGAGTTGCTTGCAGAACTTTCATCTTTTCGGTGCGGATGCTGTCAGCGTCGAGCGAGTTCGGCGGTTCCATCGCCGTCAGACAGAAAATCTGCATCAAGTGGTTTTGCAGCATATCCCGCAACGCCCCAGAGGATTCGTAGTAACCGGCCCGGTCTTCTACGCCTACTGTTTCTGCAACTGTAATTTGTACGTGATCGACAAATTGCCGATTCCACAGCGGTTCAAAAATCGCGTTAGCAAACCGGAACACCATTAAATTCTGAACAGTTTCTTTACCCAAATAGTGGTCGATCCGGTAAACTTGCTGTTCTTGGCAAACCTGCTGCACGACTCGGTTGAGAGCTTTTGCCGAACTCAAGTCGCGGCCGAAGGGTTTTTCAATTACCAAGCGGTGTTTTGCTGGGTCAACCAACATTTGAGCCGCGCCCAGTTGCCTAATTGCTTCTGGGAAAAAGTTCGGAGAAACTGAGAGATAAAATATGTGATTGCCGCGAGTTCTCCTTTCTTCGTCGAGTTCCGCTAAGAAAGCTTTGAGTTTTTGATAGCTTTCCGGGTTGTCAATGTCGCCGGGACAGTAGTACAAACCTTGAGCGAAATCTTGCCAAAATTCTTCTTTGCCAATGCCGCCGCCAAATTCTTCAATGCCCTCGCGCATTTGCTCTCGGAAGTAATCGTGACTCCAAGGGCGGCGGGCTACTCCCACCACGGTAGTTTCCGGTGGCAAGCGCCGATCGCGCTTCATCTGATAAATGGCAGGTACCAGTTTGCGCTGGGTGAGATCCCCAGAAGCTCCGAAGATTACCAGAATTTGTGGTTCCGGCACTCGTTCTTTTCGCAAACCGACCCGCAGTGGATTTTCAAGTAGCGTTACCATTTACTTTCCTTTTTCTAGTGCTGTTAACCGTGCTAAGACATCATGATAGTTTGCGGTCATTTCTGCTAGTTGCTGGGTGAGAGAGTTAATCGATTCTTAATACTGCTAGAGGAGGCAGATGATTTTGCTCTCTAGGAACTCTGACACCAATTAATCTCAAAATTCCTAGAGAGGATTTAAAACTCAGCCTTTAAGAACCCAAATAATTATCTACTCCGATTCCTAAATGCTTCTGCCTTTCAGGATACAGATATCTGCCTAAGCGACGGGTGACAACTTCTGGACTTTCTCTTGCAAGGAATCCATCAGGGATTGGAACGGATTGACGAATTTCTCAATCCCGTCGATGAGCAAGTCTGCCATCACTTGGTCCAAGTTGATGTCTATGTCGGGATCTTTGAGACTTTCGATCAGGGTGTAAGCTTCTTCAACGTTGTTCTCAATCCGGGGTGCGACATCGCAGTGATCGAAACAAGCTTCAACGGTGTTCGGTGGCAAAGTGTTAACGGTGTCGGGGCCGATTAATTCATCGACGTACATCACATCGCTATAGTTGGGGTTTTTGGTGCTAGTGGAAGCCCACAGCAAGCGCTGCACTTTCGCTCCTTTAGCCGCTAATGCTTGCCAGCGATCGCTCGCTACGATCTCTTTATACTTCTGGTAAGCTATCTTCGCATTGGCGATCGCCACTTTCCCCTTCACCGCTTCCAGTCTAGCTTTTGTGGAAATATCTGTGACATTTTTGAGTTTCTCGTCAATCTTGCCATCGACATTGATGTCGATCCGGCTCAAGAAGAAACTGGCAACAGAAGCAATATTGCTCACATCCAAACCTTTAGCCGCCCGCGCTTCCAAACCGCGAATGTAAGCCCAGAAGGTTTCGACGTAGCTGTCAACCGAGAACAGCAAAGTCACGTTAACGTTAATGCCTTCGCTGATGACTCGCTCGACTGCGGGCAAACCTTCAGCGGTTCCCGGAATCTTAATCATCACGTTTTCTTTGCCGAGGGCTTGGTAATAGCGCATGGCTTCGCTAATCGTGCTTTCTGTGTCGTTGGCGATCGTCGGTGGCACTTCAATGCTAATGTAACCGTCCAAACCCTTTGACTCGGCGTAAACTGGGGCGAAGATGTCGCAAGCGTTGCGGATATCTTCAAATACCAGAGATTCGTAAATCTCCATGACAGATTTACCCGCCCGGATGCCCGCTTCGATATCCGCGTCGTAAATCACATTACCCGCGATCGCTTTCTCAAAAATAGCCGGATTAGATGTAATCCCTCGCAGTCCCCTACTTTCAATCATCTGTTTGAGTTCGCCGGACTCGATCAGATCGCGAGTCAAATTGTCCATCCAGATACTTTGGCCAATTTCTTTGATTTCTAACAGGTGATTCGTTGACGTTGCTGTCATTACTGTAACTCCTACAATTTGATAGCTGTTAATTGGGACTTGGAAATTGGAAATGGAAAATTGAAAATTGGTAATTGAAAATTGGCAATGGGGAATTGGTAATTGGGAGTCGAAAGCTATAAGTTAAAACCCTCTTCCTTCTTCCCTCTTCCTTCTTCCTAACATCCGTTACATCCGTTACATCCCGTACATTGCTAGTTGCCGAACTTCCCTTTTCCTTCACCCTTGGACTGTTCTAGGATTGCGCGATCGATCTTGAATAAAAGACTCGACCATCGCTACATTCTCTTTACTGCCGATAATCAAGGGCGATCGCTCGTGCAGCTTGGTCGGCACTACATCCATGATGTCTTGAATACCGGTACTGGCGCGCCCGCCGGCTTGCTCCATCAAAAACGCCAAGGGAGCCGATTCGTAGAGCAAACGCAATTTGCCTTCCGGCTTTTTCACCGTTCCGGGGTACAAAAACACGCCTCCCTGGAATAAAATGCGGTGGAAATCTCCCACCAAAGCCCCGCCGTACCGGGCGCTGTAGCCTTCGCTGCGGTGTACGTAGCGAATGTAATCTCTCAAAGATTCCTCCCACTGCCAGAAGTTGCCTTCATTAACGCTGTAAATCGGGCCGCGATCGGGAACCTTAATGTTTTCGTTAGCTAGAATGAACTCGCCCAAACTGGGATCGAGGGTAAAGGAATGAACACCCTGACCGATCGAATAAACCAGCATGGTACTCGGGCCGTAGAGCACGTAGCCGGCCGCGATTTGTTTGTGTCCGTGTTGCAGCAAGTCGGAAGCAGAACCGTCTTCATCGTCCCCTTCTTGCTTGCGGATGCTGAATATTGAGCCGACATTGAGATTGATGTCAAGATTGGAAGAACCGTCTATGGGGTCGTAGAGCAGACTGTAACGCCCGATCGGACAATTTTCGGGAATGTAGTAGGGTTTTTCCATTTCCTCCGAAGCCAAGCGGCAGACAAGTCCGCTTTGCTGGAATACCGAGATAAACACTTCATTGGCATAGATATCCATCTTTTTGACGGATTCTCCCTGCACGTTCGTAGCCCCTGTAAACCCCAAGGCATCTGCCATTAATCCGGCTCTGCTGAGCCGCCTCGCGATCAGCTTGGCAGCTAGTCCGATGCGATTCATCAGGGCGCTGAGATCTTGAGCATCTGCTGAAAAGCTGTGAAGTTGCTGGAGTACGTGACGAGATAGGGTTGTGCAATCGCGGTCTAAGGCTTGCACCTGATCCATCGGGCCCAGTCGGGTTTCCCCTGTCGGCGCGTTTACCATGATTTTGATGTCCTCCCTGTCTTGCGGCTCTAGATTTGGGTTAGATGGAGTCCTTGACACTTGCTCCTGAACCGGCTACGAGACCGATCGTCCCCCAACTTCTATCTTAGGAAGGGTTTTGCCAAAGGGCGTCGAACTTTAGGTGAATTTTAGATCCGCATCGAAAATTGAGGAGTTCGATCGACTGTTGAGTCGGGAATTGTATCCAAAATCACTACTTTTTTTGATTAACCGCAGAGGACGCAGAGGGCGCTGAGAGAGAAAGTGGCGATAGAGAAGCCTACGAACGTTGGCTAGCATCTCAAAAAGACCGACAACTTCCTTTGCGCGAAGAAGATGTAGAACCTATTGTTAATTTGCCGGAATTGCTTGCAGGCATTTACGATCGCGTCGGCTATGATTATCGGCTCGATTACGATCAATATCCCGTACGTAAATTTTCGCCAAAGGTGATATGACACTCCAAAATTCTGGGTAAGCTCTCCATAGAAATACGGTAATTGAAATTTAAGCAAATATACAGAGTCCGTCATTGACTTTTCTATTGACTTGTTTGAAATATACTCAAACACTCAATTTACATTGCATAAATTTTTCAAAGTTTGGGTTTTAAAAACCAAAATACAAAATGTTTGTTGATACTCATCAACCCAGGATAATGCTATGGATATTCTTGAACAAATTCCCCATAACTTAGTCAAACACTATCAAATTAAAAAGCTACTCGGAGAAGGCGGTAGTAGCACAACTTATGAAGCCGTTGACCTCCAAACACACCAGCGAGTCGCACTCAAAGCTTTGTCTTTACAGAAGATGAATGACTGGAAAGTCCTGGAACTATTTGAACGAGAAGCCAATGTTTTATCAAAATTGAATCATCCGGGAATTCCGCGTTATTTGGATTATTTTTATGTCGATACTCCCGATAACCGTTGTTTTTATATAGTACAAGAACTGGCCCAAGGGCAATCTCTAGCCAGTTTAGTCGAAAATGGCTGGCACGCTAGTGAACCAGAAATTCAACGCATTGCCACACAAATTTTGGAGATTTTAGTTTATCTCCATTCACAGACACCACCTGTGACCCACCGGGATATTAAACCAGAAAATATTGTTTTCAAATCGCCGAGCGATTCCCACAAAGAAAAAGACTGGGCAGTCTGCTTAGTAGATTTTGGAGCAGTGCAAAACACTTATTACAATACTTTAATGCGAGGAAGTACCGTAGTTGGAACCTATGGTTATATGGCTCCAGAACAATTTCTCGGACAAGCCGTACCTGCAACAGATTTATATGGTTTAGGAGCGACCTTGTTGTATTTACTAACCCACCGTTCCCCCGCCGAATTACCAACAAATATACTAGAGAAAGATTTTCGCTCTCAAATTCAGATTTCTTCAGCATTTGCCGATTGGTTAGGAAAAACGCTCGCGTCCGATTTAGAAAACCGCTTTAACTCTGCAAAAGAAGCGCTTGAATTGCTTCGCAATCCTCGAATATGTAGCGTTAAATCCGATCGCTCGATGCAATGGGAAAAACGCCTCAAAATAGGAATTGCTGCTATTGCTACTGTTGCTGTTTTAAATCACTTTAAATATCCGCTCCTCAACCGGATTGGATTTACCCCCGATGCAGTTGTCGAGGCTGCCAGCCAGGGAGATACTAACACTATTAGGCATTATCTGGATCTTGGTATTAGTGCCAATAGCAGGATAGGCAGTGAGAATTTACTACACTTTGCTGGCTCAAAAGAGGTGGCAGAATTGTTAATTGCCAAAGGTGCAGATGTCAACGCTAAGGGTACACATGGCGGTACCCCATTACACATCGCTGCTATCTTCGATCGCATAAAAGTGGCACAGACGCTAATTGCTAAAGGTGCAGATATTAACGCCCGGACAGGAAGTCAATATTTTAATAGAACTCCTCTGTTCTTTGCCCGATCGCCTGAAATGGCCAAGTTGCTGATTGCTAAAGGTGCGGATGTCAATGCCAAAAACAAAAATGGCTTGACTCCTCTACATACGGCGCGATCGAAGGCAATAGCAAAGATACTACTCGCCGCAGGCGCAAAAATTAACATTAAAGAAGACAATGCCCGAAATGGCAAGAGTACAGCTTTATTACATAATGCAGCCAAAATAGGTTTTAAGGAGTTGGTACAACAGCTAATTAAAGACGGTGCAAATGTGGCGATTCTGGATAGTGAAAAAAGAACTCCCCTGCATCTTGCTGTCGATCGAGGCTATCAAGATATCGCTGAACTGCTAATTGCTAATGGCGCAAGGGTTAACGCTAGAAATGCGAACGGTCAAACTCCATTGTATCGAGCGATCGCGATCGGACACAATGAGATTGCTGCACTGCTAATTAACAACGGTACAGATGTCAATAATATAGATGGATCTGGCACAACTCCACTGCACAAAACCGCACATTATGGCACTGTAGAAATCTTAAAATTGCTGATTGCTAAAGGTGCAGAAATTAATATCCAGGATAATCAAAGAAAAACTCCACTGGATATCGCCGTAGACCTGAAACTTCAGGATGCAGTGGCGCTGCTAATTAGTAAAAACCCAGATGTTAATAGTGAAGACAAAGAAGGCAGAACTTTACTGCATATCGCTGTCGATTTCAAACTTGAGGATGTAGCCAAACAACTCATTGCCAAAGGTGCATTCGTTAATACCAAAAATAACTTGCTTCAAACTCCCCTGCATCTTGCTGTTGCTCAAGGCTCTCAAGATATCGCTGAACTGCTAATTGCTAATGGCGCAAGGGTTAACGTTAGAAATGAGAACGGTCAAACTCCGTTGTATCAAGCGATCGCGATCGGACACAATGATATTGCTGCACTGCTAATTAAAAACGGTGCAGATGTTAATAATAGAGATAAGTGTGACACAACTCCCCTGCACAAAGCCGCACATTATGGCACTGTAGAAATCTTAAAATTAATGATTGTTAAAGGTGCAACAATCAACGCTACAAACTGCTATGGCGACACGCCCCTAAAGATAGCAGAAACCAACTGGAACCCCGACGGAGAAGCAGCAGCCAAAATACTCATATCTCGCGGTGCAACCTACTAATCATCCACAATCAACTCACGCACAAAAATATGAAAACACTACAACAATCGGAAAAAATCATTGCTGAAAGATATCGCATTATCGGCAAATTAGGACAGGGTGGAGTTGGAATCACCTATGCTGCTGTAGATTTAAACAGCAATCAAAAAGTTGCACTCAAAGCTTTATCCCTGCGTCTGACAACTGAATGGAAGAAAATCGAGTTATTTGAACGAGAAGCAAAAACTTTATCGGGATTGAATCATCCGGGAATTCCTCACTACATTGACTACTTTCAAGTTGATACTTCTCAAGATCGTTGTTTTTATATCGCCCAACAATTCGCACCGGGAAAGTCTCTCGCACAGTGGATAGAAAATGGCTGGAAACCAAATGAAGCGCAAGTGCGTCATATCGCCTATCAATTGCTAGAAATTCTAACTTACCTGCAATCGCTGTTACCTGCTACTATCCACCGAGATATTAAACCTCAAAATATTATTCTGCAAAAAAATGGGCGAGTCTTCCTAGTGGATTTTGGCGCAGTTCAAAATACTTACCATCATACCGTTACTGGAGGCAGTACCGTTGTCGGAACCTACGGTTACATGGCACCAGAACAATTCAGAGGAAAAGCTGTATTGTCAACAGATTTGTATGGATTGGGAACCACGCTGCTTTTCTTGTTAACCCAGAAATTTCCATCGGATTTGCCCAGAGAAAAGCTGAAGGTAAAATTCCGCGAGATCGTCTCTATTTCTTCAGAGTTTGCCGACTGGTTAGAGAAGGTAATTGAACCTGCAATTGAAGATCGATTTAACTCAGCAAAAGATGCTTTGTCAGCGCTGCGAGGGGAACAGCCAAGCGGGAATAATCCCGACAAAATGTTTAAGCGATCGCCCCAATCCCGAATTACTTTAATTGACACTAAACGGTGGTTATTAATCAAGATACACCCCGAGCGTTCACCTAGCAAGCTCAAATGGTTTTTCCCGTTCATTCATCTGAGTTATAAATTTTTACTTCCATTCTCTTTGATTCTGGGATTTGTTCTATCTAGCTTGTCTTGTGAATACACTACAACCGATTGGCTACTTACATTATATGGGCGATTTTTAGTTATATCATTCCTGGCTATAACAACATTTACCCTATTTTATGCTTTGATGTGGTTGTGTAGGTGCTTGTGGAGGACTGATTTTCGTCGATTCACTAGACCAATTCAAATCACTCCTCAAGATATCCAGCGGGTAAAGTTGAGCGGAATTCATCTGCCATTGCTCAAAAAATCGATTACTTTTTGCCGGATTCGCGCCAAGTCGCGTAACTATTGTTTTGGCTTATTTTTGCCGCAAGCTGAGAAAGAATGGTTGGTAGGAGAATTGAATAATTGTTTAAGTAAACTAAAATAAATCATTGTTGTTATCCACAGAGTTGATAAAAAAACCTTTTTTTTCGGAGTGCGTGGATTAGATAAATGCGGAAGTATAGAAGATTTTATGTACTAATTTAGGCAATAATAATCATCAAAACATCCTGGATCTGGAATGAGAATAAAACTATAAAGAATCTCGATATTTATGAAATAGGACTGCAAAAGGGGAAGGCGATCGCACTTGTTGAATACGTAGCTAAAAAGATTAGTTGAGAGTAGCGATCCTGACGGGGTGACAACAAGAGTCAAAAGCTTGATAAAATCAAGGACCTAGCCCTCAGACCCCTCTGAAAAAAGGGTAGCTTATTTCGCCTCATCCTCATTAATTCTGCAATAATATCTTGACAAAACTCCATTCCAACTACCCAAGATTGACCATATAGCCCAATCCAAAAGCTACTGTGTCGGCGCTGGGAACGTTGAGGTTCTGTGAGGCGACTAACATACTTTTGAATTTCCTGGTGCTTGATTTTTTGACCTTGCAGGATAGCAGAACTGTAAGCGAGAGCAATGAGGAGAATTAATTTTTGTAACCGTTCATTATTAGCATAACTCTTCTCGCTCGTTGTAACCACCTCTCTTACAATCTTTGAACATGGCTTCTATACCCATACGACTTTTGAAAGCAGAAATTGCTGTATTATGGGTTTCTAAGTTAGTGAGAAGATACCAACCTTCATCCTCCACCTTGCCCTGATATTTACGACGCCAATAACCAGCTACATTAAACAAGCCAAATCCTGTTTGTTTAGTGACTTTAACACCCGTGAAAAAAAAGCGACTTCCGGGTAACAATCCCAGCTCGGACAAATGAGTATATTCGGCAAATTCTTGCTGAATATACCGTTCCTGTTTCACCCTAAAAACGAACTTCACGTCTTGCTCACACAGCCAGCTCCCTAGTTTGACGCTGCCAAATTCTCGGTATCCTAAAATGATAATTTTGTAATCCTTTAAAAGCTCTAAAATCGGTGTGATTAGAGTTTGCTGCTCGGCAATATTACTGCTTCCTCTCTTATCCAAGAGTTGCCAGTATAAGGGGATAGCTCGCTTGTCCCAAATCAGACTAATTACAAAAAGGTTTTTGTCGCGCCATTGTGTGCGATCGATAGCGAGTTTTAACCATTTATGATTTTTAAATTTCTGCTTCAATATTTCTTGAACGATAGGGAACCACAGGCGTTCTATTTGGAGGCAATCCAATTTGAGAAATCGTTGTAGGCTGCGCCTGCGGCTTTCAAATTGAATCGGATAAGGCATCAAAGAAGCTAGCAATTCCAGGCTTACTTGTTTATGGCAAGCAAGTAGATATACCAAAATCTTTAAAGTCAGATATTCGGTGACTTTTAGCTGTTGTTGTAGGTAGATTTGGTAAAATGAAGGAAGCATATTTAATAGATGGGGATTTTTCACAATTACGACCCCATCTTTTTTTACCAAAAAAGCTCCAAAAGCTCTACAGATAATGCTTTCGGCGGGGTTGTCACCCCGTCAGGTAGCGATCGCCTTTTCGATTGGTTATGCTTGACTCAGGGCGATCGTTTCTGCCAGTTTACTGCTCAACAAAAATAAAGATGTTTGTGGTTAAATATCGTATAAAGGCAAGAAATATCTCGCCCTGACTGAGGTAGTGTCGTTAAGCTCCTGTATCTCCTCTCCTAAAGGTTCCATTAATGAGTATTTCGCCTAGAAATAAAAAAATTATCCTGTTTTTGGCAGCCAACCCCAAAAATACCACCCCTGTGGACTTACAGAAAGAGGCGAAGGAAGTTGCAGAGGGGTTGCAACGCTCTAAAAAAGCCGACAAGTTCCAACTTGAGCAACAGTGGGCGGTGACACCCAGAGAAATGCAGCGAGCCATATTAGATTATAAACCAGAGATTGTGCATTTCTCTGGGCATGGTGCAGGAGAAGGCGGTTTAGCCTTGGAAGATGAGGCGGGACAAATTAAGCTGGTAAATACCAAAGCTTTGGCAGCTTTATTTGAGGCGTTTAATGAGTACGTGGAGTGCGTAATACTCAACGCTTGCTATTCAGAAGTGCAAGCGGCTGCGATCGCACGTCACATTCCCTATGTGATCGGGATGAAGCAAGCGGTGGGAGATAGCGCCGCACGAGAATTTGCAGTAGGTTTTTACGATACGTTGGCGGCGGGGGAGTCGATCGAATTTGCCTATAAATTGGGTTGCGTTAGCATCAGCATGGCTGGTATTCCAGAAGAGCTGACTCCGGTATTAAAGAAAAAGTCGGATTTTTCTGAGTTGGATGCAGCAGGGCGATCGGGCGATGCTTCTGTTAGCGATATCGTTGAGGAGTCGTCGCCTGTGGTGGAAAATCCGCGATCTAGCGCCGTATCTCCCGTTTCGAGTTCCAACTTAGACAACCCAGAAGGTTCTGTTAGTTTAGATTCACCCCTATATATCGATCGGCATCCCATTGAATCTGACTGCTACCAAACTATTGTTAAGGCCGGAGCTTTAATCCGAATCAAAGCCCCCCGACAAATGGGAAAAACTTCCTTATTGCAGCGAATTTTATACAACGCCAAGGAACAGGGTTATCAAACGGCTTATTTAAACTTTCAATGGGCTGATGGCAGTTTTCTCACCAATCTTGATGAGTTGTTGCAGTGGTTTTGTGGTGAGATTACCAATGAATTAAATTTAGAAGATAGGTTAGGAGAATATTGGAAAGGCGTTCTCGGCAGTAAAAATAAAAGCACGAAGTATTTCCAACGCTATCTACTATCTAACAGCGATCGGCCTGTTGTTTTAGGGTTAGATGAAGTCGATCGCATTTTTGAGCATTCCGAAATAGCCACCGACTTCTTTGGATTATTACGAGCTTGGCACGAACGGGGAAAAAATGAGGAAATTTGGAAAAAGCTGAGGTTGGTCATTTCTCACTCTCAAGAAGTTTATATTCCTCTCAATATTAATCAGTCGCCATTTAACGTGGGATTGCCCATAGAATTACCTGAACTCAATCAGAGACAGGTAACAGATTTAGTGAATCGACACCGATTAAATTGGTCAAATCAAGAGATTTGTGACCTGATGGAAATGGTGGGCGGTCATCCTTATTTAGTTCGAGTTGCTCTCTACCAAATTGCCAGAGGGAGAATTAGCTTAGATAGCTTGCTAAAAGTCGCTCCTACTGAAGAAGGCCCTTACTACGATCATTTACGACGGCATTTAGTTAACTTGGAACAAGATGCAGAACTAGCAGCAACAATTAGACAAGTAATTAACAGCGAACAACCTGTAGAAATTAATACCGGAGAGGCTTTTAAATTGCGAAGCATGGGGTTGATCAAATTTCAGGGAAACGCTGTCCTGCCATTGTGCGGTTTGTATCGTGAATATTTTAGCCATCGCCTAGCCTCTCCGCAACCCAATATGAATGCTGTCCAACAAACTAATAACCAATCAAGCTTGCACGTAGAGAGTAATTTAGCAGCTATTATTTTTTCCGATGTAGTTAATTCCACCGCTTTATCAGTTGCCAACCAAAAGCTGACACTAGAATTAGTGAATCGAGATTTCAACATCATCCGAGATATCTGCGCTAAACATCAAGGCAAAGTCCTTAAAGAAATGGGCGATGGTTTATTAATTTTCTTTCCAGAAAGTGCCGTAAAAGCAGTAGCCTGTGCGCTAGAAATACAGCGAAGTCTCGCCGAAGCTGCTACAACCTTACCTGCGAGTCATGTCCTGCAACACCGGATTGGTATTCACTTGGGGGAAATCTTCTTTCTTAATAATGATATCAGGGGGGCTGGTGTAAATTTAGCGGCTCGTTTAGAAGGGAAAGCAGAGCCAGGAGGAATCTGTATTTCTGAAACAGTTTATCAAGTCGTTAAAACCCACTCTCCTTTAAATGTGATTGACTTAGGTATGCAACAGTTAAAGGGAATTACTGAACCTGTACGGCTGTACAAATTGATTCCTTGATTCTCTGATTTTCCACCTATAAATTAACAATGACCTATGAAGGATTATCAATATCAAGTTGGGGGTAGCCTGCCTGCAAACGCCCCAACTTATGTCACTAGAAAGGCGGATGAAGAACTTTATCAAGCTTTAAAAGCTGGAGAATTTTGCTATGTTCTTAATTCCCGACAAATGGGAAAATCATCCCTGCGAGTGCGGACAATGCAGCGGTTACAAGCAGAGGGAATTGCCTGTAGTAGCATTGATATCACAGAAATTGGCACCTCAGACATTACGCCAGAAGAGTGGTATGCAGGCGTGATTGATAGCATCGTCAGCCGATTAGATTTGTATGACGTTTTTGATTTAGATGAATGGTGGGAGCAGAACAGCTTACTATCGAATGTTAAACGATTCAGTAAATTTTTTGAAGAAGTATTACTCAAAATAATTTCAAAAAATATAGTAATTTTTGTCGATGAATCGGACAGTTTACTCAGCTTAAATTTTAAAATAGAAGACTTTTTTGCTGTAATTCGTGATTGCTATAATAATCGAGCTGATAAACCAGACTATCGTCGATTAACATTTACGATGTTAGGGGTAGCTACTCCCTCAGATTTAATTCAAGACAAGCGACGCACTCCGTTTAATATTGGTCGAGGGATAGAGTTAACGGGGTTTCAATTAGCAGAAGCCAAACCTTTGGCAGTGGGGTTAGAAACTCAAGCCGAAAATTCTCAATCTGTGTTAGAAGCAGTATTATATTGGACGGGCGGACAGCCATTTTTAACACAAAAGGTTTGTAAACTAATGCTCGGTAGTGCAAATTATACACCCATTCCAAATCCCACTGAGTGGGTAGAAAGTTTAGTCCAAGAAAAGGTGATTGATAATTGGGAAGCACAGGATGAACCAGAACATTTAAAAACGATTAGAGGACGCATTTTACGCAGCGAACAGCGTGCCAGTAGGTTATTGGGACTCTATCAGCAAATTTTGCAGCACAATGAAATAGCGACTGATGATACTCCAGAACAAATGGAACTGCGATTAACTGGGTTGGTGGTTAAGCAGTCTGGCAAACTTAAAGTTTATAACCCAATTTATCAATCGGTTTTTAACCTGGATTGGGTGGAAAAACAATTAGCCGAACTCCGCCCTTACAGCGAAAGTTTTAAAGCTTGGATAGAGTCTGATTGCCAAGATGAATCGCGACTGTTGCGGGGTCAAGCCTTGCACGATGCTCAAACTTGGGCAGCAGATAAAAGTTTGAGCGATTTGGATTATCAGTTTTTAAATGCCAGTCGGGAAGTCCAACAACGGGAAGTTGAACGAGAGTTAGAAGCACAGAGACAAGCGAATAAAATTTTGACTCAAGCGAATCAGACGCTAATTAAAGCAGAGCAATTGGCCACCTATAAAGTCACTCAAGCTCAGAATTTAGCAAATGTCATCCAGGAAACTGCTTTTTCTAATGAATCATTTCGTTCAGGACAGACATTCCAAGCACTGTTGGAAGCATTAAAGGCAGGGCAAGCATTCAAACAGCTAGATTCTTCATCCGAGACGACAAAACATATTAGAGGACGAGTGATAGCTGTGCTGCAACAAGCAGTGTCCGCAGTAAAAGAGCGCAATCATTTGGAAGGGCATAGCAATTCTGTAAATAGCGTCGCCTTGAGTCCAGATGGCAAGACATTGGCTTCTGCAAGCAGTGATAACACCATCAAACTGTGGCACCTGGAAAGCCAAAAACCCATCGCTACCCTCACCGGGCATAGCAATTCTGTTAATAGCGTCGCCTTTAGTCCAGATGGCAAGACATTGGCTTCTGCAAGCAGTGACAACACCATCAAACTGTGGCACCTAGAAAGCCAAAAACCCATCGCTACCCTCACCGGGCATAGCAATTCTGTCTGGAGTATCGCCTTGAGTCCAGATGGCAAGACATTGGCTTCTGCAAGCAGTGACAACACCATCAAACTGTGGCACCTGGAAAGCCAAAAACCCATCGCTACCCTCGCCGGGCATAGCAATTCTGTTAATAGCGTCGCCTTTAGTCCAGATGGCAAGACATTGGCTTCTGCAAGCAGCGATAAGACGATTAAACTGTGGCACCTGGAAAGCCAAAAACCCATCGCTACCCACACCGGGCATAGCAATCCGGTGTGGAGCGTCGCCTTTAGTCTAGATGGCAAGACATTGGCTTCTGCAAGCCGTGACAACACCATCAAACTGTGGCACCTGGAAAGCCAAAAATCCATCGCTACCCTCACCGGGCATAGCAATGAGGTCTTGAGCGTCGCCTTTAGTCGAGATGGCAAGACATTGGCTTCTGCAAGCAGTGACAACACCATCAAACTGTGGCACCTGCAAACCCAAAAACCCATCGCTACCCTCACCGGGCATATCAATGAGGTAAATAGCGTCGCCTTGAGTCCAGATGGCAAGACATTGGCTTCTGCAAGCCGTGACAACACCATCAAACTGTGGCATCTGGAAAGCCAAAAACCCACCGCTACCCTCACCGGGCATAGCAATCCGGTCTATAGCGTCGCCTTTAGTCGAGATGGCAAGACATTGGCTTCTGCAAGTAGTGACAAAACCATCAAACTGTGGCACCTGCAAACCCAAAAACCCATCGCTACCCTCACCGGGCATAGCAATTCGGTCTATAGCGTCGCTTTGAGTCCAGATGGCAAGACATTGGCTTCTGCAAGCTTTGACAAAACCATCAAACTGTGGCATCTGGAAAGCCAAAAACCCATCGCTACCCTCACCGGGCATAGCAATCCGGTCTATAGCGTCGCCTTTAGTCCAGATGGCAAGACATTGGCTTCTACAAGTGACGACAACACCATCAAACTGTGGAATCTGGAAAGCCAAAAACCCATCGCTACCCTCACCGGGCATAGCAATCCGGTCTATAGCATCGCCTTTAGTCCAGATGGCTTGAATTTGGCTTCTACAAGTGACGACAAGACGATCAAACTGTGGAATCTGGAAAGCCAAAAACCCATCGCTACCCTCACCGGGCATAGCAATGAGGTCTTGAGCGTCGCCTTTAGTCCAGATGGTAAGACATTGGCTTCTGCAAGCAGTGACAACACCATCAAACTGTGGCACCTGCAAAGCCAAAAACCCCTCGCTACCCTCACCGGGCATCAAGGTTTGGTCTGGAGCGTCGCCTTTAGTCCCGATGGCAAAACTTTGGCTTCTGCAAGCAGTGACAACACCATCAAACTGTGGGTTTGGGATTTCGATAAACTAATGGCATTAGGTTGCAATTGGATCGACGATTATCTCAGAACAAACCCGAAAGTGACAGAAGAGGATAAACAGATGTGTGCTGATTACCTCAGTCAACAGTCAATCAAATAGAATTTAGGCAAAAACCGGCAGCCAACCAGATGTTCGCCCTACATTTTTTTTACCACTACTTCCACCTTTTCCGTCGTCCATTCCTCACTCGCATCAGTCACAACCCTAATATTTCGCTGCGGCGAATCTTCATCCACAACCGCCACCAGCATCAGATTATTAAATCTTGCTATTTAATTTTCACTTTTGTAGTTAGGCGAGGTTTGGGGAGTTCAAAAGGAGGTAGGTGCTAACTCAGAGGGATATTGCACTGATGTCCCTTTGAATATAAAGTGTAAAACTCCTGGAGTGCTGACATTTGTTCTCTCAATCTAGATATCTCTACATCCAAGGGAGGGAGTAGTTTCTCAAGGTTGCGAACCTCACTAAACCAGAGTCGTAACTCGGATTTGAGAGTTGCATAGAGCGTTTCGGGACAGGAGAGTAATATTGCTGTTATTATCTCTGCTACGAATGGCTGGTGCGATCGCCACTTGCGTACAACAGACATTGCATCCGAGTCATCGCTTGACAAGCATTGGTGAACAATATCAAACAGTGAATTTAACTGAATAGCTGCCCGTAATTTCTCAAGTGTCTCTGCCGTCTCTGAGGAGGTATTCACCATAGTTGTGAACTCAACAGGCAAATAGTGCAGAATGATACTGACAAATGAAGCAATTGAATCAGGTTGCTCTTTTCTCAGAATGTCTGGGAGTATTTCTGTAAAGTAAGTAGCAACACTACGCCACTGATGTAAATCACAAGCAACATGAAAGAAGGTTTCTGGCAACCTTTCACTCTTCTGCAATGAAATATAACCTCGACATTGATTAGTGACAGGATCGACAGGTTCAAATGCTTGCCATAACAAAGGCAGAGAAACCCAGTGAGGTGGATATTTGAAACGGGCAACATCCAGCAGAAGAACTAGATCCCGCTGTGGATGATAGCCACCAATTGGTGAGAAGTGACCATCACCCGTTTGTCCCAATACCTTTCGGCTGTAGGAAACAACTAGATGAATATCACCTGACGCCGCAGTCACCTCCTCAACTGCTTGCCGAAAGTTTTCCAAGCTGCTTTGGTGGTAACGGTTAGGTTTTACAACACCACCGTTGCAACGTGCGATACAGACAAACTCATCAAAGGTGATACCGTTTTCTTTAATGACTGAAAGAGGTAAGCAACAGTCTAAAAATTCCTCTTCATACCATCTCCACACCCCTTTCCAAATGCGACCCGGATCGATGGATAAGGCATTAAGAACAACAACTAAACTACCCAATCCACAAAAAGCGGGTTCTGCTTGAGTATGAAACTGTTCCGCTAGAGCAAAATATCCTTCCATACCTCCCAATGCCAAGGCTTCTCGAAAAATTTGCCTTCCCTCTACGGAGGAAAAGGCAATAGCAGAATCGGGGAGTGAACGACGATAAAACCCTTGAGCAGACATTGAGTGTTTTAACCCTGATTGCTTATGGTGCTAATAAATATTATGCAAAATCGTCACCTTGATAATGATGAATGCACTTATTTACTATTTTTTCAATTTTAGCAATAAAACGCTGCGAAGGTTTGACTTTCTGGGTGCAAATTTAAAAAAGGTGACCATTTGCGAGGGACGGCTAGGCATCAAGCTGATGAAACAATTCGGCAATTTGCCACAGATTAAGCGGTATGCCGATCGGATAAATCAAGCTTTTCTGAATATCATCACTCACGCGATCGATGTTTTAGAAAAGTCTGGTCAACAGTTGTAAAAGTTGCAATCAATCAAAGTTAAGCTGGTGATTTGGATTGGCACTGAGGTGGTCGATGCTCAGGGGATTTATATTGAGGTGGGTGATAACGACATGGCAATTAGCAAATATGTCACAGCGCCACTTTCTGCTTCCTTGTTGGTTAGCAGAACCAGCCATCTCGTCAAGAATTACTCTCAAATATCAGATAATTGTAGAACCACCAAAAGGAGAATTAAAGTGTTTGTAGCAACCTGGTAAAGGTACTAAATTTCGGATATAACTTCCGCTGTGGCACAGTTAATTAATAGTATTTACAGTGGTGGGGGGGGGGGTTAGATTGTTGGTTTGAGTCATAAATTATTTGGAACCGCCCCTATAATGACTGCACAAAATTTGTCAATTTAGTTCGGCAATGAGCCTAGAATTGAGTTCGCTGCTAATTTTGTACTCGCACTGCTGTTGCAGCGGACACTCGCCGCAGCGGGGTTTTTTTGCAGTGCAAACTGCCGCCCCAAAGTCCAGCAGTCCTAAATTCCAGGGCCCGACTTGCTGTTTGGGAGCGACTCGTTCTGCTGCTTCCCAAAGTTCGGGCGATCGCGATTTTACCTTACCGCCGTCAATCCCAAAAAAACGCTGCAAAATCCGAGCAACATTCGTATCGAGCACCGCTTTTGGCTGTCCGAAAGCATTAGCGCAAACCGATCGCGCAATGTACTTGCCAACTCCGGGAAGTTCCAGCAACTGAGCTTCCGTGCGGGGAACATTTCCCTGATAATTTTCTAAGATAACCAGCACCGATTCCCGCAGCTTTTGCGCCCGAAAAAAAAGACCCAAAGGCTGCAACAAACTAGCAACTTCCGCAGCAGGCGCGGCCGCTAAATCCGAGAGAGTCGGATATCGATCGACAAATTCTTGATAAATCGGAGCCACTGTAGCGGCAGTAGTCTTTTGCAGCAACAACTCCGCCACCAAAATCGCGTAGGGGTCGCAGGTGCGCCGCCAAGGAAAATCACGGAAATTCTGCCGGCCCCAAGCTTTCAGGCGGCGTTGAAACCACCGGATTTTAGCAGAGTCTAAATGCTTTGACCCAGGCTCAATATCGGAAGAAAAAACAACGGTATTTAAGGCAGGCATTTGATTGGTACTTTTGATAAATTGCTAAGTTTATATCTATATGTTAGCAGATTTAAATAATTTGTAAAACTATCTTTTTATCCTCTCGTTATTCTCTTCCTCTGCGTACTCGGCGTACTCGGCGGTTTATAAAAAAATCTTATTAACTACCCGGCAGACTCCGAAACCTAGAAACAACTTTGATTTCAAATATTTGAAAAATGTAAAATTTTGTATATTAAAGGACAAAAGTGCCAGATAATAGACGAGAATTAATATTCAACAGATTGCTTTCGATAGTCCGTAAAAACAAATTTTAATCAGGTAATAAAATGGTAGTAGCAGCACCTGTTCAATCCGGCAGTCAGTCGATTTTTCAAACTCGCTACGACAACTTTATCGGCGGCCAGTGGGTGCCACCGGTGAAAGGGAAATACTCGGAAAACCTTTCTCCAATTACAGGAAAATCAATTTGTCAAGTTCCCCGATCGAGCGCGGAGGATGTAGAATTGGCACTGGATGCCGCCCACGCCGCGAAAGACAAGTGGGGTAAGACTTCCCCAGCCGATAGGGCGCGGGTTTTACACAAAATAGCCGATCGCATAGAAGAAAACCTCGATCGCCTCGCCATCGCCGAAACCTGGGACAATGGCAAACCAATTCGCGAAACCACATTCGCAGACATACCGCTGGCGATCGACCATTTCCGCTACTTCGCAAGCTGCATCCGAGCTCAAGAAGGGTCGATCGGCGAACTCGACGGAACAACAGTCGCCTACCACTTCCACGAACCCCTAGGCGTCATCGGACAAATCATACCCTGGAACTTCCCGATATTAATGGCGGCCTGGAAACTCGCCCCAGCCCTCGCCGCCGGAAACTGCGTCGTCCTCAAACCAGCAGGCCCCACCCCCGCCTCAATCTTGGTACTGATGGAAATCATCGCCGACTTAGTACCAGACGGCGTTATCAACGTCATTAACGGGCCCGGCGCCGAAATCGGCAAAACCCTAGCCACCAGTCCTCGGATTGCCAAAGTCGCCTTCACCGGCGAAACCACCACGGGCAGGCTAATCATGCAATACGCCTCCCAAAATGTCATCCCCGTCACCTTAGAATTAGGCGGTAAATCCCCCAACATTTTCTTTGAAGATATCTGCGCCCAAGATGATGAATTCCTCGACAAAGCAGTCGAAGGATTAGTCATGTTTGCATTCAATCAAGGCGAAGTGTGCACCTGTCCCTCCCGCGCCTTAATTCAGGAGTCAATCTACGATCGATTTATGGAAAGGGCGATCGAGCGCATCCGTCAAATCAAACAAGACAACCCCTTAGATCCGACAACCGCCCTCGGCGCCCAAGTCTCCGTCAACCAGATGGAAAAAATCGCCGAATACGTCAAAATCGGTCACGCCGAAGGCGCAGAATGTCTAATTGGTGGCGAAAGAAACATCTTATCCGGCGACTTGCAAGACGGCTATTACTTCCAGCCGACAGTCTTCAAAGGAAACAACAAAATGCGAATTTTCCAAGAAGAAATCTTCGGCCCAGTATTAGCAGTCACCACCTTCAAAGACGAAGCCGAAGCATTAGAAATTGCCAACGATACTCTCTACGGTTTAGGTGCAGGAGTTTGGACTCGCGACATCAACACCGCCTACCGCATGGGTCGCGCCGTTCAAGCCGGCCGCGTGTGGACAAACTGCTATCACCTCTATCCGGCTCACGCAGCATTCGGCGGCTACAAATCATCCGGTATCGGCCGTGAAAATCACAAAATGATGTTAGATCACTACCAGCAAACTAAGAATTTGTTAATCAGCTACAGCCCCAAAGCTTTAGGTTTTTTCTAAGGTTTTAGTCATTGGGAAGGAAGAAAGAAGAAAGACAAACTTCAAGGATTCGTCAACTTATTCTTTCTCTCTTTCCTCTCTTTCTCTGCGTCCTCTGCGCCCTCTGCGGTTCATAAAAAAAACCTCATTCATAAACCCAATAAAATTGCTACACAAACAGACTGCAATGGAAACTGCAAAAGTTACCGCAACAGAATCCGCTTTAAAATTAATCAACTATCTCAAAACTCAACACGGAGAATTGATGTTTCACCAATCCGGCGGCTGCTGCGACGGTAGTTCCCCGATGTGCTTTCCCAACGGCGAATTGATAATCGGTGAGGGTGATGTATTGCTGGGCGAAATAGGGGGTTGTCCCTTTTATATTGCAGCGCAGCAATACAAATATTGGCAGCACACGCAGTTAATTATAGACGTAGCATCCGGGCCCGGAGGCAGCGATTTTTCCCTGGAAGGGCCGGAGGGAGAGCGTTTTATTACTCGTTCCCGTTTGTTTGTCAATATTAATTAACCTGTTTTTTTTATTCCAATCGCTTATCGAGTAAGATTAAATGAACCGCGAAGGAAAAGAAAGAAGAAGATGCAGTTGTTGCTTCGACTACAAACGTATTTCCTCAATAAAGGAGATACCATCAAAAATCCCATTGTTAAAGACTTGAGTGCTACGAACTCGCTGATTTTCGCTTAGTAATGTCATTGTTTCTACAAAAGTAATCAGTGCGTTATCTTGAGTTTTATTGGCCCGAAAGCAAATAACTTCCTGTCCTGCATCCCACACGAGCGCCGAAAAATCGGAGTAACTGGTAGAATACAATTTCAGAATCCGATTTTCAAATTCACCTTCAAAATTTAACTGGAGGCTAGAACCATCTGAATATTCATAATTGTTAACTTGTCTGTAGGGACTTGCCCTCAATCGAGATGGTAAAATTACCGAAGAAGCTGCGAGAAAAATGTCCGCGAGTATCGGTCTTAATATACTCACCTTGCCAAGTGCCAAGATGACGCGTGAAAATTTAAGGAACTTTCTCTAAATCAGGAGGGTTTAGAGGGGTGAGATTATCTTGATGAATCACCAGATCGTTACTCATTGATTTGCCTCCAGTTTCTTTACAAAATGCGATCGAGTAAAATGCTTTTTTCTGAAATACCCGATTTCTTCAAAAAGTCGGGTATCTGGGTATATTGATGATTTTTAATTGGGCTAACGACGACCTATTTTTAGACTCATTTCGCGGCTAGTGCGTTGATATTCATGGACAATAGGTAATCTTTCGGATTGAAAATTTTCCAGTGCTTCGGCAATGTTAGCACTATCTCTGAGATGTTGTGCTAAACACAGACCATCTTCCCAACCGGAAGTCATACCTCTAGCGCGTGTGGAACTTTTCGCGTGGGCCGCATCTCCAATTAAGATAACACGACCATCATAGATTTTTGGTAGAGGGTCAATGTCATAGGAAAAACGACAGACAATATTTTCCACAGGGGTTGACTCAATCACATTTCGCGCATCATCTGGAAGTTTGGCGAGTTCTTGGGGAGGAATGGTAATATTATTAGGTTGTAGTTTCCCTATTTCGGATTCAGTGCGCTCTTTTTCAATAAAGAAACCCCAATGAGTGCGACCTCCACCAATGTGAAAGAAGTTGGCATAAATTCCCCTACCGCGTACATAAACAAAAAAGTTTCCTTCGGGACAGAAGCTGCGATCTTCGAAAATTCCTCGCCAGACGATATCGCCTAAATAGAATAGTTCAACGCCTGGAACTATATATTGACGAACTTTTGAGACGATTCCATCAGCACCAATTAAAAGATCGCCTTCCCATTTACGGCCATCTTTAAAGTGGGCGATCGCACTGTGCTCGGTTTGGGCGATCGATGCTAATTCTGCATTAAAATGAATACACTCAGGGGGTAACTTGTCGAAGAGTGCTTCTAGAATAGCTTTGCGGTGTACCAGCATTCCTGGGAGTTCATTTTCTTCGTAGGTGACGGGTTCGGAATTGATGACACCGCCGCGGAGATTGCGAAACTCGAATAATTTAACCGGATCGCCTGAGTTGATAATTTTTTCGGTGATTTCAGGGTTGCCTTGATGAAGTGCTTGCATACCTGCTTGTACGATCAGGATACCACAGCCATCGGTGCGCGGATGGGGTGCTTTTTCAAACAAGTCCACTTGAAACCCTTGTTGAATCAGCAGAATTGCTAGATAAGCTCCTGATGTTCCTGCGCCGATAATACCTATCCTACTCTGGGACGAAACCATTTGTGCTTCTCCTGATTTAAGATTGCCGATCGGTTCTCAACTATTATTGTAATTAAGGAAAATCTAATTGGCGCGATCGCCCAATTGCAGATTGAGTTTTTTTTGATAGCGACAGGTTTCAAGCTGCCGCTAAAATCAGTATCTAAGCTGATGCAGGATTAATGTTTAATTGATGAGTTCAAAATTCACGCACTCAAAACTCAAGACTACTTTAAGCTTGAGTATTTTTAATGAGAGCCAATTCAATTTTGTCACCAGCCTTTTCACTCACTTGTGCGCGCAAACCTGGCCCAAAAAAAGTAGCTATTTTGTCTTGCTTTTCTTCCCATAAGTCGATCGGCATTAGCGGCGAATAAAACTCTAGAATTAACCCATAAGCACCATCAACATCAACTTCCCGCAACCCTTGCAGGAGGGGCCGTTCCTCGTCTGTCGGGGCCAGGCCCAAGCGCTCCAAAGCATCATCTAAGTGCGCCGGTTGGCCGTAGCGAAATCGGGTGACATCTTTGCGGACTTGGTTTTGAGTATCTGTGGCTTGACTTTCTCGCAGGAGAAGAACTTCGGGAGAAGTCGGTTCGGTGAACTCCACCGGTTCGAGTTCAGCCGCTTTCAGGGCCAAACCTCCCAGCAACAGCGGAATTCCATAAAAAAAACCGGCTAGGTTCAGGGTAGGTCTGTCTGTGAAGTAGGCTCCAAACCCGACTGCTGCTATAATACCGCCAACAACTAAGGCTAGGTTTGCTAAAGAAATTTTGCGTAACATATTAGTGAGGTAGTTAGCTGGAATCAACAATATACTTTAATTATTATCTGTCAAAAAGTCTTGAATAAATTTAGTTTTTTTGCCAAAAGACCTGCAAAAACTGCTAGCATCTATGAGCGCGGGAGCGGTGTGCATCCACAGTCTTGTCTCTAGGTTCAGAAGCTTATCCTGCCGGACTCGCCCGGGCACGCCATCGGTAAATATCCGTGTTAATTGCGCGGCGTTGGTTCCAGAAGGCAATCGAGATCGGCAGTATCATCAAAGTATACAGAGTGGCGATCGCGATCGACACTCTTGCCCTTTCAACCATTTTTCGGACATGATTAAAGACGAAGACAAACAAACTGCTGGAGCAAACAAGGCGGTTCTGGAGCAGATTAACTCGCTCAAACGCGAAGATGAAAGGCTTTATAATATCTTAGCGATCGATGTCTGGGCCCTAGCCAAGACGATGGATGAATATCAACCGGGATTTTGGGCTGCTTTTATGAAAAACCGGGAGAAGGCCCTGAAGCGATTTTTAGCTGGAATGATGAAAAATAAACCCGCAGATACCAAACGTCCGCCTTTTTTGCGCTAAAATTTGGCTGAAGTTGGGGGGAAGTTTTGATGTACAATCAAACTATAACACAGACCCAAAAACCCTGAGCAGGTTCATCACTTCCCATATAAAAACAGTGAAGGATTTGCCCATAAAGGTATGTCGGTGAATTAAGAATCCCCGTCTGTTCGCAGGGGGGAATGTCAAATATTTTTGTTAATAGTAGCAAAGGCAAAAAACCATGGATGCACAAACAATCAAAGAGCGCGTTGCACAGATCGAGAGCAAGCGGGAATCCCTCGTGCGGCTGTTAGATCGATCGGACTTGGGAGCCCTGAGAATAGATGTGAGTCAGGCGATTGAAGAAATTGACGATCTCTTAGAAGAATTCAAGCGCACTTTTAACAGTTAAGTAGTCAGCAGTCATTAGTCATTAGTTGTCAGTGGTCGGCTAAGCTGTCGCGCATTTATTTTGCACATAGCAATCCTTTCGTCAGTTATAAACGTGGTTTGGGTTTCTAGTCGGGACGGGCTAGAAGCCCATCCCACAACAGGGAGGGACGGGCTAGAAGCCCATCCCACAAATCCTGGAAGGATTGCTATAGTTATGTTGGTAAAAATCTTGTGGGGTGAGCCGGAGAGCCCGCCCAAAAAGTAAAAATTAAATGCAGTACAGCTTAATAGCTAACAAGAACCGGCCACTGCTAACTGCAAATTTGACAACTGACAACTGAACTTCTGACTAATTCATCACCATATCCATCAAAATTTGCTGAGAACTCACTTCCGGGCAATTAGCAGGCGGCCGCCGCTGAGAGTAGTGTCCTCCCGACTGTAAATCCCAAGCTTGGCGGTTGTCAGCCAGCATTACACCCAAAATTTCTTGCAATTCCATGGCAATTGTCGGATCTTCCACCTGAACGATCGCCTCAACCCGTCTGGTGAGATTGCGCTGCATCCAGTCGGCAGAACCAATATACACCTCTTCGTCGCCACCGTTGTAAAAATAAAACATCCGAGAATGCTCTAAAAAGCGGCCGATAATACTGATAACTCGGATATTTTCGCTAACACCTTCAACG
Source organism: Microcoleus sp. Pol1C5 (assembly GCF_036701115.1). NCBI lineage: Bacteria > Bacillati > Cyanobacteriota > Cyanophyceae > Oscillatoriales > Microcoleaceae > Microcoleus > Microcoleus sp. Pol1C5. Next base: position 59,052 of record NZ_JAUBQE010000005.1, read on the forward strand.
CCGGGACGCAAACAGCAAATCCCCCGAATAATCAAATCAATTTTAACTCCCGCTTGCGAAGCTTCGTACAAAGCAACAATGATTTGAGGGTCAACTAAAGCGTTCATTTTAGCGACAATGCGGCCACAGCTACCGCTGCCGCCTTCGGTCTGCAAGCGGCAAAATTCTGCCTCGCGGCGGATTAAAGCTAAAAACCGATCGCGCATATTGACAGGTGCCACCAATAATTTGCGATAAGATACCTGCCGGGAATAACCAGTCAAATAATTAAACAAATCCGCCAAATCCGATCCCAAATCCTCGCGACAACTCAACAAACCCACATCGGTATACAGTCCGGCTGTTTTAGGATTGTAATTACCGGTGCCGATGTGGACGTAGCGGCGGATGTACCCGTCCTCGCGACGCACTACCATCACAATTTTGGTGTGGGTTTTGAGTCCCACCAAACCGTAAACTACGTGGACTCCAGCTTGTTCTAACTTGCGAGCCCAATTAATATTATTTTCTTCGTCAAACCTAGCTTTGAGCTCTACTAAAACGGCTACCTGCTTGCCGTTTTCCGCTGCTTGAATTAAGGCGCTGACGATCGGCGAATCTCCTGAAGTGCGGTATAAAGTCATCTTAATCGCTAACACGGAGCGATCGTGCGCCGCCTCAGTAATAAACCGCTGTACCGTCGCCGCAAACGAGTGATAGGGATGGTGCAACATCAAATCCCCCTGCCGGATGGTCGTGAAAATATCCTCGCCATCTTCAGTATCCAAGCTCGATTTGTCTAAAATCCTTGCCGATTCCGAGTTCCGCAAGCGCGGCGGCACAACCGGAGTCCAAGGCGGGTCTTTCAGTTCCGGCACCGGCAACCCCACAAAAGACATCAAATCCTTGAGGCCTAGCAGCCCCTCTACGACGTAAACATCTTGCTCGCCGAGATCCAGCTCCTCCATCAGCATATCTCGCAGCGCAGGCGGCATAATCGCTTGAATTTCCATCCGCACCGCAGAACCTCCAAACCGGCGCTTGCGGAGTTCCTGTTCTATTGCCAGCAGCAAATCCTCTGCCTCATCTTCCTCCACCGTCAAATCGGAATTGCGAGTAATGCGGAACGGGTGATATTCCTCTACGTCCATACCCGGAAACAAAGCTTCTAAATTGTGGGCAATCACCTGTTCTAGGGGCACGCCAGTCCAAACAGGAGATTTGCCCCTCTGCTGCCACTGCAAATCCCCCGGCAGCGGCAAAAACCTCGGCAAAACCTGCGGTACTTTGACGCGGGCAAATAATTCTTCGCGCGTGTCGGGGTCTCTGACTACTACTGCTAAATTGAGGCTGAGATTGGAAAGGTAGGGGAATGGGTGGCTGGGGTCAACTGCTAGGGGAGTGAGTACGGGAAATACTTGTTCTTTGAAGTAGCGGTGCAAGTAATTGCGCTGTTCTTGATTGAGGTCAATGTAGTCGAGAATGTAGATTTCGCTTGCTGCTAGTTTCGGCCGCAGGGTTTGCTCAAAATACGAGTGCTGCTGAGTAACCATCGGCAAAAGCCGCTTGTTAATGGCATCTAGCTGTTGTTGAGGCGTGCTGCCGTCGGAGGTCAATTTGCTGACTTTTGCGTGTACTTGTTGTTTGAGGGCGCCCACGCGCACCATAAAATATTCGTCTAGGTTGGAGCTAAAAATAGCTAGAAATTTAAGTCTTTCTAGGAGGGGCGTGCGGGGGTCGAGGGCTTCGTGGAGCACCCGGTTGTTGAATTCTAGCCAGCTTTGTTCTCGGTTGAAGTAATATTGAGGATCGCTGAGGTTGATTTCAGTGTAGGTTTTGGCGGGGGTCTTTTTTGGCTTGGGCATGGTTTGAGGGACTCTTTGGGAGGCTCGGTGATGGCATCTCTAGAAATAGTATTGTAGGTTAAAGGATTTGTTCGCATCTGCTTTTGGTCGATCGCGCGTTTTTGTAATACCTTTCGGGAAAGGGAATTGCCGTGTCCGGCGCCTGGATCACGAACCAATACCCCCAATCCAATTCTGTACCGCATTCAGCAAGTCCTCTAGATTTGGCCCAAAACCGGTTAAGGGCAATTCCAGCGGTGGGTTAAGCGTGCCATGCTTGATAAAATTCTGGGTAAGTCATATTTTCGGCACACTCCCAGATGACTTCGTGACATCTTTCATTCCGACCAAAATCATTTTTGTAGATTTCGGAAGTTAGGCGATTTTTCAAACCTGAGACTGCGGTGGCGAAGTGTTTACCTTTCATAATTTCCATTAAGCTATCTGCCGGGTCAAAAATAGAATGTTCAGGGTGATAATTAGGAATCAACTCTATTAAAGTCGCGATCGCAACTGAGTTACCTATGTCTATTTTCCCTAAGCTAGATGCCGCTAGACACCGGGTATCTGGGTTAGCTGAGCTGCGGATTAAATCGACTAAGGTGGCGATCGCAACTGGGTTATTTTTGTCTATTTTACCTAAGCTATCTGCCAATCGACACCGGATATCTTCATTACCTGAATTGCGGATTAACTCGACTAAACCGGCGATCGCCACTGGGTTATCTTTGCCTATTGCCCCTAAGCATTCTGTCGCTATAAACCCGGTATATGCATTCTGAGAAGTACCGAGCAACTCGACTAAAGCGGAGATCGCAACAGGGTTATTTTTGCCTGTTTTCTCTAATTTTTTTACGAATTCCGATATATTTAGATACATATTATAAGAAGTACCGAGCAACTCGACTAAAGCGGAGAGTGTAACTGGGTTATTGTTGTCTATTTTTACTAAGCATTCTGCCGCTATCATCCGGGTATATTCAACTTGAGAAGTACCGAGCAACTCGACTAAAGCGAAGATTGCCTCTGGGTGATTTTTGCCTATTGCCCCTAAGCTTTTTATCGCTTGACACCGGGTACTTTCAGCACCGGAATTGCGGAGTAACTCGACTAAAGCGGCGATCGCAACTGGGTTATCTTTGCCTATTTTACCTAAGCTATCTGCAGCTGACCACCGGGTCCTTTCATGGGAATTGCGGCTTAACTCGACTAAAGCGCTGATTGCAACTGGGTTATCTTTATCTATTTTCCCCAAGCATTCAGCAGCTCGCCACCGGGTAACTTTATTACGTGAAGTGCGAATTAACTCGACTAAAGCAGCGATTGCAACAGGGTTATTTTTGCCGATTCTTGCTAATCTTTCTGCTGCTCGATAACGGGTATCTTTCTCACGGTAGTTGCGGATTAAATCCAATAAAGTTTCGATCGCTACTGGGTTATCTTTGTCTATCTTACCTAATACTTCTGCTGATCGCCCTTGGGTAACTTTATTATCTGAATAGCGGATTAAATCCAATAAAGTTTCGATCGCAACTGGGTTATCTTTGCCTATTTTCTCTAAGCTATAAGCCGCTATCTTCCAGGTATCTAAGCCATACAACAGTTTGTACTTGATCAACCAGATATCGGTATCTCGCTCAACAGAATTGCGGATTAAGTCGACTAAAGTGGCGATCACTTCTGGGTGAGGGGTGCCTATTTTTCCTAAGCTATATGCCGCTCGCTTCCAGGTATTTTTCTCCAGTGAATTGTGGGTTAACTCCAATAAAGTATTGATCGCCACTGGGTTATCTTTGTCAATTGTCAATAAGCTATCTGCCACTTGCCATCGGGTAACTTCATCCTGAGAAATATTAATCAATTCGACTAAAGCGGAGATCGTTTCTGGGCAATGTTTGCCTATTTCCCCTAAGCTTTTTGTCGCTCGCCTCCGGGTATATTCATCACCTGAATTGCGGATTAACTCGACTAAAGCGGAACCCGCCTTTTCCCGATCCGTCTCTTTCAGAACTTCCCTTGCTCTATCGACAATTGGATCGAGAAATGTCCGCCACTCCTGTTTTTGCTTATTAAAATAACCAAATCCCCAAATAACAATCTGCGACACAATCTCATCAGCAAGGCGACAATCCTTAAACTCAGCAATCCCCGCAGCCGCTAGAAAATATGCACGATATCCATAAAATTTATCCCACCTAACCTTAAACTTAACCAACGCCTTAATAAACGCTTCCTTCTGCTCCTTCCCTACCTCCTCACGCCCCAACCACAGCAAAATCACCTCTTCCCACTGCTTCTCAAAAATGCGATACCTAGCATCAGGATGTTGCGGATTCTTAGGAAAGTGATTCAAGAAAAAGTGCCAATCCTCAACCGCCAACGCCGCAAAATATTCCTGAAACGTCGGATGGTAAAAAGCATAAATTCCTTCCGCCGTCTCCGCATCCCTCGCCACTAAATTCAGCCAACCCACACGACAAGCTAACTCAAACTGCGATGCACCCATCACCCGATATCCCACACTTTCGGGCAACTGAAACCGCGACATTTCATTTAACATCCCTGAAAGTGCCAATTTCGCCAAAGCCGCATTCAATTCCTGCTGCTGAATCCAATTCAGGCGGGGTTTTTTCCACTGATACAAAGTAGTCACAAACCGCTGATAAAGCTTAGCCTTAGTATCCGGTAAATCCCCATCCAACGACTGCCAAGTGCCACACAATAACGAACATCTCAGGGGATTTTTCACTAAATCTCGAATTCTCTCTTTTCCCGATGCTGCTAATGCTTCCCGTAGCTGTTGAGCTAGAACCCCCCCAGCCCCCCTTGCTAAGGTGGGGTTAGAGGGGGTTAGAAACCATTTATCAATAAATATCTCCACCTGTTCGGGATAGGAAAACTCCAAAGTGCGATAAGTATCAAAAGTATCCAACGCAGAGCCGATCGCATCCCAAACATTTTGCCGACAACTTAGCACAATTCGCGCCTTTTGAATACAGCCGCCCGTTCTAATTTGCCGCTGAATTTCCGCCAAAGGATTTTCATCTCCGACAGCCATCTCATCCGCCCCATCCAACACCAACCAAACGCGCTCAGCATTAAACTGTGCTAAAAAATCATCCTTAATTTCCGCCGTCGCCTCAGCCTTCCCAATTCTCTTAATAGCCGCCAGCAGCCAATTATCAAATAAATACGATTCTAATTCCTTCCCCTGCAAATCCGCCAAGGATACCCAAATTACAATCGCCTCGGAAATTTCAGCCGCTACCCAATTCGCAATCTGCCGCAACAGCGTTGTTTTCCCCGCCCCCGCTTCCCCAATAATTCCTAACCGCTTGCCATTGCTTTTCGGGCTACTTCCTTGCTGGATAACTTGCTCAAGAAACTCGCTGTGTTCAAATTTTTGAGTAACTTCTTTTTCCCGGTACAAATCCGAACCTTCCTCAGCCGCAACATCCTCGCGTCGCTGAGTCACTTTCTGCCGTTCCACCAATCCCAGCAGCGGCACATAAACATCATCTATTTGATGGTTGCTAAAAGTTAGCTGATTGCTACTCAGTCGCTGCTGTTCTTTCTCGTCTAATATCTGCTGGCAAATAGCTTGCCAGTCAATCGGCACGCAAGCAATGCGGCTGTTTTCAACTATTTCCTCAAGCAAAGCCTTTAGCTGTTCAATCAAAGCGTGAGTTTCGGCGGTTTGGGTATCATTTCGCGTTAAAACTTGCGCTGTGAAAATCTGGAACACCTTTTCATTGTCCTTGATTTCCTCGGCAAAGTACGCAGATACTAAGGTAAACAATTTTTCTTTTAATTTAACTTGATAAAGTGTGACATCACAATCTTTTAGGGCAATTTCCAGCAGTTTATTTTCAACTTCTTGAAATCGATTTTGGCTTAATTCGTGGCGGGAACTTAGCAGCACTTCTATCTCATCTAAACCTTCTATTAGAATACCAGAAAGGACTGTTTCTTTATTAACCTGCTTTAATTCAGATTTTAACTGCTTAATCTTCTTATCTAGCCATTCTAAATAAGGACGGTCTTGAGGCAAGTAAATAACGATACCTTTACAAGCCCTGCGAGACGGCTCAACCAATTCTTTATAACATTCTGAGGCGATTTGTTGCTGAGCTTTTAGGAAAGAACGCTTCAGCGCTTTTTCTAAATCGTAATTGACAATTTTACCGTTTGGTGATAGATTATTTACTCCCTTTAAACAGAGGTGCCTGACTGCATCATTGGCTTGAGTGCCCACTATTCCATCGAAAGCGACCTTCAGAAGACCTCCCAATAGCACAGCATCTAGCATTTGACGGTTCTCCTAATTTCCGGCTGCAAGCGAGTTACTTTAATGATAAGCGATCGAGTTTGGTTGCGGGCGATCGACCTATGCTGAAATCATCACATCAAAACTTCGATCGGCACATCAAAAGTCGATCGCTCAAACATTGAATTTAGGCAAAACTTTCAACTATTTTTCGAGGATTACCACGAAATCCTCAATCATCACATCAAAAGTTCGAGCCAGCTTGTGGACTGCTGCAAAGTCAACCATTGCCATCCCCTGAGAACGGGCATAATTGCTAATCGTACTGTAGCCCACGCCCGATCGCTCCGCAACTTCCTTGAGCGTCCATCCCTTCTCGGCAGCCAACTCTCGAACCCGCAATCTGACTAAGCCTTTGCTCATATTCACTATTTACAAAATTTTGGATTTAGTATAATATATCAAAAAGCGATCGCCCCCGGTCTGCAAACTAAAGACGATCGCCAGTTAAAATTAATTCCGACAGATAATTTCTGTCGATCGCACTTAGCAGAGATAGATTTACCTACTACCACCAGATGCAACTACAATGATATCAGAAAATCAGCTAAGATCGTCAGCGATCGGCGCATCAAAAATTATTCACAAATCGTCGATCGTCAATCCGCGATCGAGATTTGTCTCCGAAGAAACAGTGGCACTCCTCTTCAACATATCACCCGAACAGATCTACCGGATCGAATGCTGCCACAACGTGGTGTATGTTCATGCCAAAGGCCTCAGTCGATTTGTCAGCTACGCTGATTTCCCCCCAATCTTAGAAGTAAAACCGCCCTGTGCTCAAGATTTTGTCGCCTGGTACAAACGCTGGAAACGGACACAAGCACCAGATTTTTGGACTAAATTCTATACGTACAACTTCAAAGCGGCTGTTTCAGTGGACAGCTTGCTGGAGTGGGGTAAATTAGTCGCTACAGTTAAATCGGTAATTTCTGCCTCAGCGCTGCAACAGCTACGAGATGTTTACGCTCAAGAAAAAACATTGATGGAAAATTTTTAAAGCAGTCGGGGCGAGTAAACCCGGGATTGTTTGCCACCAGCAAGATAAATGTAAGGTGCGCAATGCGCACCCTACGAAATAGAGATTCTACTCAAAACTCTTCTTTACCTTCCAATCCCCACATATTGGAAACCAGCCGCTTCTAAAGCCTTTTTGTCTAAGAAATTGCGGCCATCTATCATCACCGGATGATTCATCAACTTCGCCATTTTCTCGTAATCTAAGTTACGAAACTGTTCCCAGTCAGTCACTAACACCAAAGCATCGCAACCGTCAGCCAGTCTTTCCGGATCGGTTTCTACCAAAACTCCCGACAAACCGTGACGCATCCCAGTTTGAGAAACAATCGGATCGTAAGCTTTAACTTTCGCTCCCAACCGATTCAAATTCTCGATTAAATTTAGCGCTGGAGCATCTCGCAAATCGTCAGTATCTGGCTTGAAAGTTAAACCCAAAAGTCCGACTGTTTTACCTTTGAGAATCTTCAAAACTTGTTGCAACTTTTCAATAGCAATCAACCGCTGGCGTTCGTTAACTTCCACCGCTGCTTTCAGCAAATGCGCCTCGTAGCCGTAATCGTCAGCAGTGTGAACTAAAGCCGAGACATCTTTGGGGAAACAAGAACCGCCCCAACCAATGCCAGCTTGCAGAAACTTGTTGCCAATCCGTGAATCTAAACCGATACCTCGGGCAACTTGACTAACATCTGCACCAACCCGATCGCAAATATTAGCAACTTCATTAATAAAACTAATCTTCGTAGCCAAAAAAGCATTAGCTGCGTACTTAATCATCTCCGCTGAACTGATATCAGTCATCACCACCGGAACCTCCGGCAAAGACGGATTTTCTGCAAATTTGCGATCGACAATTGGCCGATATAACTGTAGCATCATATCCATAGCCCGCCGAGAGGTGCTGCCGAGAACAATGCGATCGGGATTAAAAGTATCGAAAACAGCACAGCCCTCCCGCAAAAACTCCGGGTTGCTAACCACATCAAATTGAACACCTGTTTTTGCTGCGACTTCCTCACCAGTAGCGCCCTCACCGCTTTGAGGTTTTTGACGTTCTGCTAAACCGTCGAGTACAATTCTTCGCACCCAATCTCCCGAACCGATGGGCACTGTCGATTTGTTTACGATTACTTTGTAATCGCCGTCGAGGTGAGCTCCAATTCCACGAGCAACCGCTTCCACGTAGCGAGTATCGCTTTCCCCAGTAGGCAAAGGAGGCGTCCCCACGGCAATAAACAAAATGTCTCCGTGAGCCACTCCTGCTGCTAAGTCCGAAGTAAATTCTAGATTGCCCGACGCAGAGGCAGAGGACATTAATTCAGACAGTCCAGGTTCAAAAATAGGCGACTGTCCCGACTTCATTAATTTAACTTTTTCTTCGTTGTTGTCTACGCAAATCACGTGGTGGCCGATGTGGGCCAAACAAGTGCCGGTGACTAAGCCAACATATCCTGTACCGATGACGCAAACATGCATACAAATGTCCTCAAAGTTAGTAAAAAAATCAGATGGCAATCGAGAATTGGGAATTGGGAATTGGGAATAAGGAAGATTTTTTCCGTGCCCCACTCTCCCAGTCTTCCCTTCTCTCAGTCTCTACTTTTGGTTTCCCTCGATGCGATCGCGGAAATCCTTTACAGTCAACTCTAAACCTTTATCCAGCGGCACAGTTGGCTCCCACCCCAACCAACTTTTAGCACGAGTAATATCCGGTTGTCGCTGTTTTGGATCGTCTTCCGGCAGCGGTTTAAAGATAATCTCTGCCCCTGGATTAATCATATTTTGAATTTTTTCTGCCAGTTCCAAAATAGTGTATTCGCCGGGATTTCCCAAATTCATCGGCCCGATTTGGTCGCTATTCATCAAACGAATAAATCCTTCCACCAAATCAGAAACGTAGCAAAAACTCCGTGTTTGGGAACCGTCCCCGTATACTGTCAGCGGTTGATTTCGCAAAGCTTGAGCAATAAAATTGCTCACTACTCTGCCGTCATTTTCCAACATCCGGGGGCCGTAGGTATTGAAGATTCGCACAACTCGAATGTCTACCCCATTTTGACGGTGGTAATCAAAAGATAAGGTTTCAGCTACTCGTTTGCCTTCGTCATAACAACTGCGAATTCCTATACAATTAACGTTTCCGCGATAATCTTCTGTTTGCGGATGGACATCAGGATCTCCGTACACTTCGGAAGTCGAAGCGAGAAAGAATCTTGCTTTTACTCGTTTTGCCAATCCCAACATATTCATCGTGCCGATGACGTTTGTTTTAATGGTCTTGACAGGGTTGTACTGATAGTGTATGGGGGAAGCAGGACAGGCCAGATGGTAAATCTGATCTACCTCTAACCGAATCGGTTCCGTGATGTCGTGGCGGATCAACTCAAAATACGGGTTGTCCAGCCATTTAAGGATATTGCGTTTAGTCCCGGTGTAAAAATTATCCAGGCAGACTACCTCATGTCCTTGGGCCATTAAGCGATCGATTAGGTGGGAACCGAGGAAACCTGCACCGCCTGTGACTAAAATTCTCATTGTGGAAACTGCCGTTCTGTTTAGGGGTAGGACTGGAGTACAAAAATTCAGTCGCTCGAATGAAACTTTCTAATAGAATAACAAAATTGCGATCAACAATGTAAAGACTTATGCGTCACTTTTATAAAATCTTTAATTAACTTAGCATTGTCAAATACTTGGAACAAAGTGCTATAATTCGCAAATGTTGGTAGCAATTTTTATTGAAGCTTTAATATTTCCGAAAAAACACTCTTGACATTAGTTATGTTATTTGTTAGTGGTTATTGGTTATTTGATGACTTCGGTCTGAGGTTGGGCGATGCCCTAGGGAATAGCTGCGCTTCACTGGCTTATTTGACAAAACCAGGGTCGATTTATCTGAAAAGCAATATGAGAGAAATTATGTCGATCTAAAAAATTAGGTAATAATTTCAGGAACACTGTAGTTTTACTTGAACCGTTAGGGCCGCCAATAATGTAAATATTTGGCCTAATAGTAATATTAATTTTATAGCTTGTCTCTTAGTCGCCCTCTCCTGGGACGAGAGTTTGTGTACGATTGGTTTCAACCGCCCAATACTCAAAGGAATAACTAACTATTCCTTCCCTCCCCATGACATCTCAACCCAGCGGCGGAATAGTTCGACAGTAATACAGTAGCAACCATCAATTTCTCGAACCACATCGTGGCGTTCGAGAGTTTTTAGTGCTTCCAGTAAAGTTGTCTCATCCATCCCTGTTTCTTGACTCAGCCTGTCGAGGTTCATTCCTTCTAAGTGAGGTGCTAAGGCTTTTAAAATCTCCTGTTGTCCCGATGCGCCTTGCGCTGCTTGACCCCAAACTCCTGTAAAATAGTAGCGACCTCTGCTGAAGAATTCTGTGTCATTGATGACAGTTGCTACGTCTTCTAGTGCAAACATTGGATCGCGGGGGCGTCCGATTTCAAATACTTGGTCGTTGTAGAGGCGGACTAACAGAAATCCTACTAATTGCGTGAGGTAGGGTTGGCCGTGAGTTAGTTCGTAAATGCGATCGAGGGCTTCTGGTTTGTAGTCGAGGAGAAAATCATCATCGGGATTGGCTAAAACTTGGCGAGTTGCACCTAGACTCAGGAAACCTACTCGGATGGGGATAATGCTAGCAAAAAAAGGATTGAAATAATCCTGGGTCATTTCATCCAAGGTGTGCAATCCGGCAAAAGCAAAGGCTACTTTAGAACTCATTTGCACCATCCCTCGCAAAAAACCGATAAAATCTTGATTGATGTTCCCAGCGTCTATCAATTCTTCAATCTTTTCAAACTCGTCTAAAGCAACGATTAATCCACTTTCTACATTTGCTATTACTTGTTCGATGTAGCGTCCAAAAGTGAGATAGGGTAAATCGAGTAGATCGCGATCGCCAGGAGGTGCAATCTTGACTGTTTTGGCAATGGCATCGGTGATGAATATTAGCAGTTCGCCGACTCCTTGAGAGCAATCTCCTACCCGCAGCAAATTGACATAAGCTACCTGTACTTTTGAACCTAAGCAGTTGCTAGCATTCAACAAAATCGAAGTTTTTCCCATCCGCCGATGACCGTAGAGAGCCACAGATTGAAGCGGATTGCCTTTTACCCACAACTCCTCTAGCTGTCTGATGATGTCTTCGCGACCGACAAATAGATTGCCTTGGACTGGATCGCCAATTATATAGGGGATACTGACTGGTTGAGTAATCGAAATATCTCCGATTTTCCCGGTCACTTGCAGTAATATTTGTTGCCATTTTTGGGCAGTTTGAATAATTAAATTGCGTTCAGATTGTGGTATAATATCTGGACGATCGAGGATAGTTTCAAGTTCGCCTAATGCTCGGTTGAGGGCAAGGGAACGGGCAGAACGAGATAGGCTATTCTCGACGACTTGAACATCGGCAATTACCCGCCGTAGAGAAGCAATTGCTTCCCAAGTAGTCCCACGCAGCAGAGGTGGATTGGGGGAAGCAGGCAGTTTCAGGGAAGCAATCTCGGCTAGTTCTGCTGTTAGGTGAAAATCTGTGAGAATCTGCGCTAAGGTGAACATCTCCTCTCCATAAAGCAGATCTCGCACTACAGCGAAAGCTTCTGTGGCTTTGTCTGGTTTTTGCTCGTGGAGATACCAGAAACCAGCGGCAGAGGCACGGGCAGGAGTATTTAAACGAATTTCTGTTTGAAAACGAGCTTGAATTTGTTGTCGCCAAGGTGCGGTGATGAAAAAACCTGCTACTGCTTCTGACTTCATTCTTTCACTTAGAGAAGCTGAGGCAAAACGCACCAACTTCCAATCATAAGGATCTTCTGATAATTGAGCGACGCGATAGATGAGTTGGTCTTTTGGTGTCTCTGCCAGTACACGATTTACAGCTTTAACAACAGGGATAAACTGAAGGGTAAAGAGTAGTAGTTGGTTAATGTTGTGCAATCCTGTTTCCCAATCCCGGCTCAGCCAATTAGCTATTTGAGAAGACAGGTAGGAAAGGGGAAGTGGGGTAATGTGAGGAAATTGTCTATTTTGCTGTTGACGCTGGAGTAGGGTAAACGGTAAAGCGAAAAGCCAATTTTCAGGACGTGTGATCGCCACGCCGGACGCCACGCCGAATGCCACGCCCAACGCCACGACAAACGCCAAGGCCGACGCAAAGGCCGACGCAAAGGCCGACGCCGCGCCGAACGCCTCGACCGACGCCGCGCCCAACGCCACGCCGAAGATCACGCCCAACGCCACGCCCAACGCCACGCCGGACGCCACGCGCGACGCCACGTCCAACGCCATGCCGAACGCCACGCCCGACGCCACGCCCCACGCCACGCCGTTGGGCACGCCCCACGCCACGCCCCACGCCACGCCCGACCCTATGCCCGACGCTATGCCCGCCCCCACGCCCAAGGCCACGCCCGACCCTATGCCCGACGCCACGCCCCACGCCACGGTCCACGCCACGCCCCACGCCACGCCCCACGCCACGCCGTTGGCCACGCCCGACCCCACGCCCGGCGCCACGACCAACGCCACACCCAACGCCGCGCCCAACGCCACGCCTAACAAATCTCTAGAAACGCCTATTTCCTCGAAAATTCTACTCAAGCCTACGGGGATAACAATGATTAACATCAAGGCTTGTAGAATTAACTGATACTGGACGGAATTTTGACGCAACCACTCCCACTTTTCTCGCCTGGTTTTGGCGTCTTGTAAATTAGGTTTACCCCCAAAAGTAGACTCATACCACCGCACAGCTTGAGGAAAGAAAAACACCCAATATAACAATCGCAGGTAATCTAAAGGATTCCACAAAGAAAGAGGGCGCTTCAGTTTGGGAGCTAAATCTAACCGAGGAACAGGGCGATCGTTTTGACTCATAAATAGGTGGGAATGAATAAACAGGACTTACGCACGGGTGGTGAGAAACCGGGTTTTTTACCAAATCTGCGATTCTCTAACGAAATATTTTCGTAAAAAACCCGGTTTCTGGGCCCCCATGTGTAAGTCCTAGTTGATATAACCAGCATAAGTTTGATAGCACAACTGCATCAATTTCTGAGGATAGCCGCCACTTTCAGCAATTAACCCCGCAATTTCTTCCTCAGTAAAATTCACGGGCTGAGCAACAGGTGTTAACCAGGAAGCCTGGAGGCGACTAGCAATAAATTCACGGCAGATTTTTTCATCCCAGTGCTTCAGAGTTTCTTCATGTCCTTTGAAAGGAGATGTCATATTTGTTCCAGGGAATAGGATATCTAGAGAGGTGCGGGCGGCGATAACTAGACGCAAAGGTGGGTTATATCCCTCAGTCAAACCCCGCAATAAGCTGCGTGTTGGATTAGTAAACCCATCCCATCTCATATTCTCAACTTCATCTAAAAGTAACAGCAGCGGGTTCGATTCTAAAGCCCGTGACAGATTACCTCCTTTCGCTTTCTCGATACCTGCTTTGTGGCATAAATCGCCATAAAAGTCATCTTCATCGCAAACAATTTGCAAATCGATGTAAATGGGTTGGCGTGCATAACGCAGTTGATGTGGTGCTTCTCGGTAAATAGCTTGCAGCAGAGAACTTTTGCCGATCGCGCTTTCGCCAATTACTGCTACATTACTGCCACTATTCAGCGTCTCGAATACCCGCCGAATTTCCCTTTGTCTGCCAAAGAAAAATTTCCGATCGTCTATCTTGCCATGCTGGGGAATAAAGGGATTATTATAATTGATATTTGGCGGTTCTAATTCTGCTATTCGATTGTCATTTGGTAAGGATGTTTGGGGCGATGTGGTTGTATTAAGCTTTTTAATTTCTTGCCAATCCAATCCTAAAGTATTGCAAATTGCAACAAAATACTGGGGCTTGACACCTTTCTGGGTGAAAAATTTATGAACAGTTTGAATATCAATCCCTATCTTTAGACTTTTTTCTTCCCCCATCACAACACGATCAGCTAAGTCTTGGCGGCTCCAGCCTTTGTCTGTGAGAGCTGTTTTTGCTTTTTCAATTCCTGCGTCAGATGCTGCGATAGATCGCTCTGCCATAGCTAAGTTACGAACGTTTTAACTATTATAGCGATCGATCGCCAACCAAACGCATCCTAAACGCATACCAAACTCATACTAAGTGAAACCTATACACAGGCTGACTTTCAAGCTTTTCCACTTTACGATTAAAACATATCCAATAAGAAAGTAGCAATTATGAAAGCTAAACCAAATATGACACCTGCTAAACCCAAATCTACTAAAATGACTCGTAAAAACACTCCTCCTCAATCTCCCTCTCCTTTCCAGTACGTCTTCGCCACTGTTATCTTTTTTACCTTACTTTCTGGAGGAGTCTCTTTACGAATTAGTACCGAAGATCGGCCATCTCCCCAAGAAGCTCGCATTTTTGAGACTTGCCATAGCACTTGGAATATGGGTGTGGGTGCGATTTTCGGACTTTTAAGTAGTAAGGTAGTTCAAGATAATGATGATGATAATGGGTAATCTCTGATAGTTTACTTGCAAAAAGGCGATCGCTCTTTTGCTCCAAAAGTGCGATCGCTCTTTCAAAAACCCTAACTCCTACTCAGACAGTTGACGTGCTAAACTCAGAGTATCGTCACAGCCACAAACATAATGCAAACGATTATCATCACAATTCCAGACGATCGCCTGCACAAGCTCCAAGAAACGGCCAATATCCTCGGCGTTTCCCTAGAAGCATTACTGCTTGCGGGTGCTGAAAACTTGCTAGCACCACCCGAAACATCCTTCCAAAATGCTATGGAATACGTCCTCAAAAAGAATGCTGAACTTTACCAAAAGCTCGCGTAATGCGCTATCTAACTTTAACAGAAATCTTAGAACTTTATCGGCGCATTATCGAGCAGTCTGGCTGCGCTGTCATATTGTTCCTAATTCTATTTGATAAATTCTGGCTCGGAAAACTCAACTTTATTATGCCGCCACAGTGCGATCGCCCGACCCGTCCAAAACTGCGTGAAGCGTAGTTATACCGTAGGGAATCGCTCTTAATCTAACTTCCCTAACTCTTTATATTTATCTGGATTTAAACAGTCCTAGACGCACTCCGACAAAGAAACCGGATTTTTTACCGAATTTACAGTGTGTAACGAAGTATTTCGTAAAAAAACTGGTTTCTGGGCCCCCACAGGGACGGGCAAGATGCCCATCCCACAATCAAACTGACTCTTCGCTTCACAGGCATCTTGCCTGTTCTAGATGACTGCAAACAACTACAAAAAACAGACTCTTTGTGGAACAGACCCAAAAGCCTGTTCCTCACAAAAGGCCACACAGATTACGAATCCCGATCGAGCTTCAGCACAGCCATAAAAGCCTCCTGCGGCACATCCACAGTACCCACAGACTTCATCCGCTTCTTCCCCTTCGCCTGCTTTTGCAGCAACTTTTTCTTCCGCGAGATATCGCCGCCGTAACACTTCGCCAACACATCTTTTCGCAAAGCCGGAATGTGCTCCGAAGCAATCACCTTAGCGCCAATTGTCGCTTGAATCGGAACCTTAAATTGATGGCGAGGAATCAACTCCTTCAGTTTTTCCGTCAAGCCGCGGCCCACATTATAAGCCTTATCCCGGTGTACGATCATCGCCAAAGCATCAACCGGATCGCCATTAATTAAAATGTCCATTTTCACCAACGGATTTTCGCGATAACCGATGAGGTGATACTCCATGCTCGCATAACCGCGCGATCGCGATTTCATCTGGTCGAAAAAGTCAGTCACCACCTCCGCCAAAGGCAACTCGTAAACCAGCGTAGTTCTGCCTTGACTCAGATACTTCATATCCATAAAAATGCCCCGCCGACTTTGAGACAGTTCCATTAGCGCGCCCACATAAGTTTCCGGCGACAGCATTTCTACCCGCACATAAGGTTCCTCAATTTTCTCGCGATACTGAGGATCGGGCAAGTGGCTGGGATTGTCAATTGTTAATACTTCTCCTTTAATTGTTGTGATTTGATAAACCACAGAAGGAGCCGTAACAATCAAATCTAAATTGTATTCTCTCTCCAGTCTTTCTTGCACAATTTCCATGTGCAGCAAACCCAAGAAACCGCAGCGGAAACCAAATCCCATCGCACTCGAAGTTTCCGGTTCGTAAGAAAGCGCCGCATCGTTGAGTTCGAGTTTTTCTAAAGCTTCCCGCAAATCTGGAAATTGGTCAGCATCGATCGGGAACAAGCCGCAAAAAACCATCGGTTTGGCTTCTGTATAACCCGGCCAAGGCTCCGGCGCCGGCTTTTTGACCAAAGTAATCGTATCGCCAACGCGAGCATCAGCTACTGCTTTAATTGCCGCGCCCAGATAACCAACTTCCCCCGCGTGCAGTTCGTCTACTTGAACTTGAGTCGGTGAAAGGATGCCTAATTCATCGATGACATATTCCTTACCCGAAACCATCAACAAAACTCGATCGCCCTTTTTGACACTTCCGTCCATCACCCGGAAATACACAATTACCCCGCGATAAGGGTCGTAATAACTATCAAAAATTAGCGCCCGCAGCGGTTTGTCCACAGTATCCTGCGGCGGCGGCACCAATTCGACGATCGACTCCAAAATCTCATCTATACCAATTCCTTCCTTAGCCGAAGCCTCAATCGCCCCGCTACAGTCCAGACCGATAATTTCTTCAATTTCCCCTTTTACCCGTTCCGGTTCTGCCCCCGGCAGGTCAATTTTATTTAAAACTGGAATAATTTCCAGATTGTTTCCCAAGGCAAGGTAGACATTTGCCAGGGTTTGTGCTTCCACGCCTTGAGATGCGTCTACCACCAGCAGCGCCCCTTCGCAAGCAGCGAGCGATCGCGATACCTCGTAAGAAAAGTCCACGTGTCCGGGAGTGTCGATCAGATTGAGCACGTACTCCTGACCGTCCTTGGCAGTGTAATTCATCCGAGCCGCTTGCAGCTTGATCGTAATGCCGCGTTCGCGTTCGAGATCCATATTGTCTAAAAACTGCTCCTTCATCTCCCGTGCCTGCACAGTCCCAGTCGCCTGCAACAGGCGATCGGCCAAGGTCGATTTTCCGTGGTCGATGTGAGCAATAATCGAAAAATTACGAATGCGAGATACAGGGACGTTAGTCATGTTTTTTATCGAAGAGCTAATCGGCAAAGGATACTTTTTGTTGTATGATTACACAAGCAAGAGTAGAGTGCTTACTTCAACCTCTTACTGGGGATTGAGATGAAACCACAACTGAGACAAACCTCAAGAGTATCAGTTATTACCCTTCAAGTGTCCGGGCTCGGTCGGACACCCAAAAGGAAAAAACTTTTCTCTGTCTCATTGTACAGAAAGCTGTTAAGCGGTTGAGGAAACGTGGGGTGCAAATCAGGGACTGCAAATATCTAGTCCAGTCGGTTGTCATCAAAAGAATTGAAACTTAAGAATTAAAACTAGGATTTTTTAACTATGAGCCAGTCAAGTATACCCTCCCACAGTTCGTCAGAAAAAGTGGAACTATCTATCCATATAGATTCGGAACTGCTAGACCAAATTAAGCACTTGACGAATGACCCCAGCAAAGTCATTGAAACAGCAATCAAGCAGTGGCTCAGAGGCGAGCGCCGCGAAGACGAGCTGGCTCTGAGTTTACGCCGCAACCCCCCAGTCCCGCCCCGCGGTGAGTGGAACGACTGAGGTGCTCTCGCCCCAGACGGCGCGCGCAAATCTGCAGGCTGTGAAATTTAGATCGCGCGGGCGAGCTCCTCTCCTGCAGATTTCGTGGCTAAAGCTACAGGTGGTGGGCGAGTGAACTCGGCTAAATCACAACCTCGGAACTATTCCAGGTGAGGGAAAAAATGCGTGAGCCAGTCCCTGACTTGAGTTGTTGGCAGCCTCAGATTTTGGCGTAATTTTCAAACTCGATCGTTAATCGGTGCAGATTCCTAATTCCTCAATCTTAATTTTTATCTTTAAATTACCCAAAACGGCTGAGAACGAATAGTTTTGAGGTTTGAGTTTAGTTCAGAGTTAAATAATTAATATTTTATGAGTTGATTAATCACTCAAAAGTCAATAGTAGCAGCCTAAAATTTTTGCCAATTGTGAGTTTTGAGCGATTAATGTTTTAATTAAAAAGCCAACAACTTTTTAATTGATTAATAACTCACAAATTAACAGTAGAAGCCCCAAACAAGGGGGAGTATTGAGTTCTTTATAAAAAACTCAATACTCCAAAATCCGAACTACTATCATCCCCTACTCTGATGGACTCTAACACAGATTTCCGGCGATCGAGCCTCGCCTCTACAGCCTTTTTTCAAGAGTTAGGGGCAGAATTAGTATTTACCCAAGACGGCTCTGGTAAATATCTATCTTTTTATTGGCAAAAAGCCGAACAGTACAACCTTACAGCAGAACAAATTGTCGATCGCCCCCTCAGCGAAACCCTGCAACCCATCCCCCCTGCGCCTTATCTCGATATCCTGCAGCGGGCGCTCGAAACCCTCGTACCGCAACGGTTCAGCTATCCATTTTGCCACGCCGGACAATATTTTCTCTTCGATTTGACACTTACTCCGGCGATCGACTCAAACGGCAAAGCTGCAAAAGTCTTAGTTATGGGAAGGCTGCTATCTGACAAACCCACAGACAGACGGCCCGACTCTCCAGAATTCATGCTCTATCCAGCTTTGCGAGCCCCATTGGACGCCCGCCAACAAATGCCACTTCCAGCGAGCCGTATCCCAGGTCGATCGCTCCCTCCCTACTCGGAAATCGACCGCAAAATCATCTCCCAAATTGCTCAAAACCTGCACAAAACCCTCGATTTAGACACCATTTGGCAGCAAACTGTTAACAGCTTGGGTCAAGTTTTGAACGCGAGTCGCTGCATCATCTGTTCCTACAAACAAGACAGCGAAAATCTCGAAACTTCTCCCTTCCTTGCCTCGGAAAATCAGCAGAATTCGACCGCAGCAGCAGCCGAATTACAACAGTCAATAGCTAAGGACTCCTCGCCCCCGCTTTCCCCAGCTCAAATCGAAAATCTCCAATCGAAAACTTTTAAAGTAGTAGCTGAATACCGCCAAGAAGCTTACTCTTCTATGCTGGGATTAGAACTGCGCGCAGCCGAACAGCCAGGGTGGATTCAAACTTTAGCCACCTTAAAACCAGTAGCAGTCGATTACGCCTCCCCCGCCACAGATCCCTTCCACCGCCATTCCGTGCTCGTAGCAGCTACCTTTTATGAAGACCAACCCAATGCACTGATATGTTTGCACCGCTGTGGCAGTTCCCCAAAATGGAGTCATGTCGAACTCGAATTCGCCCGCGAGTTAGTCGCTCAAGTCGGCAGTGCGATCGCCCACGCTACACTTTACCAAGAATTAGAACAGGCCCGCGCCGAAGCCGTAGCTCTTTCCCAACTTAAAAGTCAATTTCTTGCTAATACTTCTCACGAACTCCGCACCCCCCTCAACGGCATCCTCGGCTTCTTAAAACTACTTGTGGACGGCATGGCAGATGACCCCGAAGAAGCGCACCAATTTATCGAAGAAGCTTACCGATCGGCATTACATTTGTTCAATGTCATTAACGATATTTTGGATATCGCTAAAATCGAAGCTGGCAAAATGGAGTTAGACCTCGCTCCCGTCAAACTCGGCGAACTGTTGCAACAAGTTGAGAATTTTACACGGGTTCAAGTCGAGCAAAAGCGATTGCAATTTCAAATCCAAAAACCTTCTGTGGAGGACGAGATTATTGTGTACGGCAACTACCAACGCCTGCTTCAAGTAATCTTGAACCTCACGGGCAATGCGATTAAATTTACTGGGGAAGGGGGAATTCGCATCAGTGCTGAGGTTATTAAGAAAAAGGTGACTGTTCACAACCAGCAGTTCCCCGGAATGGTGAAAATCCGAGTCGCTGATACTGGCATTGGGGTTTCTCTCGACAAGCAAGATAAATTATTTGAGTCGTTTTTTCAGGTGGATGGCGCTCGTACCAGACAATACGGCGGCACCGGTTTGGGATTGGCTATTTCTCAAAAACTGGTAGAAGCAATGGGAGGTACAGTAAATTTTTACAGTATGGGGGAAGGACTCGGAGCTACGGTTACTTTTACTGTACCCCTTTATCAAGAACCACTATTTAAAAATTAATCATCGGTAATCAATTATCAATAATTTATCCTCCGCACGTTGAAGGAATCAGGAAGCATAAATCAGGAAGCAGCAAAAAGTAAGAATCAACAAAAAATCAGGAAGCAGCAAAAAACAGCTATAGCAGTTATCAAATTTCGTGAGGCACTCGGAAGCTTTCTTACCAATTACAAAACTGTACCTTACTCACTTAAAAATTGCTATATTCCTGTATTTGTGAGTTTTTTTGCCTTAATAAAAGTCATCGATAATTGGTAATTATCTTACAAACACAGTTCGATCGCCCACCAGCGTATAAATTTTGACTTTTATCCGCCGCCAAGCTCCCTCCTTGGGAGTTTTGGACTCCTATCGATCACCCACGCCACTTCCGATCCCCACCCAGAATTGGCATAAATCAAATCCGGGGGATACGGATAACAGCTCATCTTTAATCTATCGGCTGGCAGCTCACACCTCCTAGTAAACCCCCACAACCCGCCAACTTTACAAGAACTTAATGCCTACTTTTAGGACTGATTCAGCTTCCGAATCCCCTACTGTAAAGGATTGTTAAGAAAACTGTTGCATAAAGGACGCTCTCAGTTCTATATGCAGATCGTAAAGATCTTGTAAAGACAGCCCAACTACTTAGTAATTTTTGAAAGCGTGTGGCAATATTTAAGTAGAATTACGTAATTCATAAGTAGGACAGCCGCAGGCTGGCAAATTAAGTAAATTCCTGCTCTGTTGCCGGAGTGGTAAACTTTTGCCAGTCTAGTAGAAAAAGGGTTGCTATGAATCAGCAAATATCAGCTCAATCGCAAAAGCTTTTACTCCAAATTGGCAGAAATATTCGTCGAACCTTGGATATCCATACCATCTGGCAGCAAACAGTTAACACTCTGGGAGAAACACTAGGCGTCAGCCGCTGCATCATTTGTCCCTATGAAAGTTCTAACCTGCAAGTCAAAGTAGCTGCTGAATACTGCCAAGAACCATTTTTACCCATGCTGGGAATGGAAATCTCCCTGACAGCAGCACCTCATTTCCTTCAAGCTCTAGCCACCCTCGAACCGGTGGTAGTAGACTCCTTTGCAGCCAATGACCCTTTTGGGCCACAGTCGCTGCTAGTGGTGGCTACCGCTTACCAAGAGCAACCTAACGGCATAATTAGCTTGCATCAGTGCAAAGGTCGATCGTCGGGGAAGGGTAAGACCGATCGACCTTGGACTCAATGCCAGATCGAATTCGCACAAGAACTCGCCGAGCAAGTAGGAAGTGCGATCGCCCTCGCCACCCTCTACCAAGAGCGCAGCAAGCGAGTACAAGGACTATCCCAGCTCAAAAAGCAATTTTTGTTGAAGGCATCCCACGAGCTCCGCACTCCCCTAAATCACATCATCGGTTATCTACAACTAACCATAGACGACCAAGCTGACGATCCCATAGAGGAGAGAGATTTTATCGAAGAAGCTCACCGTTCGGCTATCCACCT
Source organism: Microcoleus sp. Pol1C5 (assembly GCF_036701115.1). Lineage (NCBI taxonomy): Bacteria > Bacillati > Cyanobacteriota > Cyanophyceae > Oscillatoriales > Microcoleaceae > Microcoleus > Microcoleus sp. Pol1C5. The sequence continues at coordinate 80,859 of NZ_JAUBQE010000005.1, forward strand.
TTCTCAGGTAATTTCCAATATCTTAGATTACATTGAGTTAAGTGAAGCTTGCCAAACTCACGCAGAGTTAGCCACTTTCAGGAGTCAGGAAAAATCTGGGCATCAGTAAACCTTCTAGTGGCGTATTTAACAAGTCTAATATTTACCGTGCCAACAAGTTTTACCCTGGAAAAAGCTGATACTTTATCGATAGATTCCCTAAATAAATTCGGTAGCTGGTTCATAAATTATTTTTAGGGAATTATAGTTTTACACAGTACAGCATAGCAACTACTACACGTAGTAGCCCGGTGTATTTATCATATTATGTCCGCTGGAACAACTCCCATCAAATCGGTTATTTGACCGGAAAGGATATTGCACGCATAAGATTGCGCTTTCGCACTTTTAATGATTTTAACTTGTGCTTGATAGAATTAACCACTGCCCTTTTTTTTCGGAGTTTTTGGAGGGCTGACATATCGCGCCCAAAAAGGTTCTTCCATATCTTTCATCGCTGCTAGTTTTTGGCGTTCTTCCTCTATGCGCTTGCGTTCTGAAAGATCAGAAAATATGTTGATATTGCCGACAGTCTGGCCGCCCGCATCTCGCACGCGTGCGGCCCAAAGCCAAACATCGATCGAACTACCGTCTTTTTTCAACAAAGATATTTCCAAACCGTTTTGCGGTTTGCCATTAGACGCAGACTTTAGAAGCGCGTAAAAATCTTGCTTTTGGCCTTCAGGAATATTCGGTAAAGGTTTCCCTAAAACCTCAGCAGCAGTCCAGCCAAAAAGTTGTTCCGCGGCGCGGTTCCAAACAACGGTATGGCCGTCATTGCTGGTACAGTTAATCGCCAGCGGCGCCGATGCTATCTGGGCTTGCAAAACTTGGTTAACGAGTTGCAGTTTCAATTCTACTTGCTTGCGATCGGTAATTTCCTGACAAGCGCCCCACAAACGGACAACCCGTTCAGCAGTTTTGTCCCACACCACTTGCCAGTAGTCCCGCACCCAGCGCACCTCGCCTTTTTGATTAATAATGCGATACTCATTAGCTCCAGTGCGGCTGAAAGTACAGCCTTCTAACTGTTTAATTAACATTTCTCTGTCGTCGGGATGAACGAGTTCAGAGTTCCACCAACCAAACGATTCTAATTCTTCAGGAACGATCCCGGTGCAGCGCTCAAAAGCTTCTGTCGCCCACTCGCAGGCGAACTTGCCGTCGGGAAGTCCCTTAAAAGAATAGGCAAAATCCGAAGTGATTTGCGACATAACTCTGTAGTGGAGTTCCGACTCTCGGACTGCGATTTCGGCTTGCTTTCGTTCCCCTATTTCCCGCGAATTAATTATAATTCCCTGCACGCTAGAATCGTAAAGCAAACTGTTACCTATCGACTCCATGTAGATCCAAGAACCGTCAGCGTGGCGTTTCCGATATTCGATTGCCCCCCCAATTCCTGGAGATTCTAACAACTTACCAAAATACGTCTGCCAAGCCAGCAAATCGTCTGGATGGATTAACTCGCCGTGAAATTTGCCAATTCTTTCTTCTGGGTTGTAACCCAAAAGCCTCTGTAGCGCTCCGCTGTGGTATCGAACTCGCCCGTCAGAGCCAACAATGCTAATTAGATCGGGAGAATTACGCAGCATAGCTTGCAGTTTAGCTTCACTTTTAGTTAATGCTTGAGTGTCCCTGCGATGCTGGCTGGTTTGTTTTTCCAACTGCTCCCGTAGCTGTCTGATTTGCCCTACTTGCTGGGCTACAGTGCGTTCCAAGAGGCGATTATTTTTTTCACTTTCAACTAGCTTTGCCGCGTTATTTGTGGCGCTTTCAAACAAGCGGCTGCCAGCCATTTCCTGTAGAGAATTTGATAAATATTCCAAAGTTTTTGTAAAAATTGCCTGTTGCGGGTGTGGCAATTCCCTAGCTTGTTCCTGCAATGTTTCTAAGTGTTTATAGACAGTTTCTAGCATTTTATTAAGGGGGGAATCTAATAGTTGCCTGCGGGTGCAACCCTTAAAAAGCGGACACAAGTTTTTTCAACATAACCCCTAACAAAGACTGGTAGGTGGCGATCGACCCATCGCGCTCTCAATAACCAGGCATTTTGGGACTTTATTTTCAAATCATAGCAACCGATAGAGACAGTAAATTCTTGTTGCGCCCTAATTGCCAGCCCAGCAGCACCCCCAAAAAGTGCTCGCCAAGAGTGCGGGTAACTCCCCTACCCAGTGAATGTGGGGCTTCTCGCGGTTAAGCTAAACTAGATGGGTGTCAAGAGAAAGAGGATTTATGACAGAGCAAGCCAACGCTCGCGATTTGTTTCGCGCTGCTTACGAACACCGCTATACCTGGGATGCCAATTTTCCCGGTTACAGTGCCGATATTGAACTCAAACAGGGCGACGAAGTATATACGGGTCATGTTTCCATCAAACCCGACATGAGCGTGGAAGTCAGCGGCATTGAAGATGAGGAAGTGCAGCAAAGCGTCTACACCCAAATGCGCGATATTGTCACCCACCGCAAACGCTCGACATTTGAAAAATCTCACGGCAAAAATAGCTTTACCCTGGGCGAGAAGGACAGCACCGACGCTGTGGACATCTTGGTGCAAGGCGACTCAATGGGCTCGAATTATAAAATCCGAGGTCTCTCAATTTGTCAAGTCAGCCGGGTGATGGGCCGCATGGCTTTCGTAATTGACACACACAAAAGCTTAGAGACACCCGAAGGTTCTTTGGCGACTCACTATGATGCCGTTTTCCGGAACCCCCAAACAGACGAAATCATCAGAGAACTCGAATTTGAAGATACCTTTGAGAAGATAGGCGACTATTATGTCATGACAAAGCAAGTAGTTCGAGCAAAAGAAAAAGGTCAACTGACAACAACCGAGTTCAACTACTCCAACGTCAAACTGCTAGAACCAGCAGTAGTGTAGCGCGATCGAAAACCCAATTTCTTAAATAAAACGGGTTTTTTGGATAACGTATCAGAATCAACTTGATTTGGCAGCAAGTAACGCTACGATCGAACTAGAGAGCGAATTCAGATCGAGCATCAGCATGACAGAAACCGGGCTTCCGGCAGCTAGTTCACCTGAGTGCACAAGTCTTTTGTCAAGGAACCCGGTTTCTTAAATCTCGTGCGGTTGAGAATGCTGCCCTTGAGTCAAATAGAACAAAATCAACTGCAAGAAATCATCACAGAGGCGAAATATGACACTAGCACTAACCAGAGATAACGTCGAAACAGTTCTCGATGAAATGCGCCCCTACTTGATATCCGACGGCGGCAACGTCGAACTCGTAGAAATCGACGGCCCAGTCGTACACCTGAGACTGCAAGGAGCTTGCGGCTCTTGCCCGAGTTCCACAATGACTCTGAGAATGGGCATTGAACGCCGCCTGCGCGAGGCCATCCCAGAAATTGCCGAAGTCGAACAGGTAATGTAATTAGTCAGTTGGCAATTGGCAGTTGGCAGTTGACTGTTGACGTTTGACAGTTGACTGTTGACTGTTACCAATTACCAACATTTAATTGCCAATTACTAATTACCAAATTTAATTACCAATTACCAATTACCAATTACCCAATTCAATTACCAATTACCAATTACCAATTACAAATTCAATGTCTCACCCTCTTTATGTAGCCTTCATTTGGCACCAACACCAACCGCTATACAAATCCCGAGTATCAGGTAGCGCAGGAGCAGCGCAGTACCGACTGCCTTGGGTGCGCTTGCACGGAGTCAAAGACTACTTGGATTTAGTGCTAATGCTGGCAAAATATCCAAACCTGCATCAAACAGTAAACTTGGTTCCCTCATTGATTTTGCAGATAGAAGACTGCATCGCAGACAGAGCATTAGACCCTTACTTGACGGTGACATTAAAGCCAACAGAAATTTTAACCATCCCAGAACAAGAGTTCATTTTAGAACACTTCTTTGACGCCAATTACCACACTCTGATTCAGCCGCATCCCCGCTACGCTCAACTCTACACTCAGCGGCAGGAAAAAGGCATTCAGTGGTGTTTGGCAAACTGGAAATTGCAGGATTTTAGCGACTTGCTGGCGTGGCACAATTTAGCTTGGATTGACCCGCTGTTTTGGGACGACCCCGAAATTGCAGGGTGGCTGAAACAAGGACAAAATTTTAGTTTGGTAGACCGAAAAAACATCTACTCAAAACAAAAAGAAATCCTCGCTCGCATCATTCCCCAGCACCGTAAAATGCAAGCTGAGGGACAGTTAGAAGTCTCCACAACCCCCTACACGCACCCGATTTTACCGCTGCTTGCCGACACTAATGGCGGCCGCATAGCTATTCCAAACATGACGCTGCCACAACACAGGTTTCAGTGGGAAGAAGATATTCCCCGACACCTGAGAAAAGCCTGGGAAATGTATGAAGATCGGTTTGATTGCCAACCGCGCGGTTTGTGGCCGTCGGAACAAGCAGTCAGCCCGGAAATTTTGCCCTACATTGCCAAACAAGGCTTTAAATGGATAGTCTCGGACGAAGCAGTATTGGGGTGGACAATTAAACACTTTTTCAACCGCGACGCGACAGGGAATGTCTACGAACCAGAATTCTTATATCGCCCTTACCGTTTAGAAACTCCTGACGGTGATTTAGCCATAGTATTTAGAGACCACAGATTGTCCGACTTGATCGGGTTTACCTACGGTTCGATGGAACCGGAAAAAGCAGCATCAGATTTAGTGGGACACTTAGAAGCGATCGGCAGAACTCTCAAACACCGACAACCCGACGGTCAAACAGCTTTAGAAAATCCCTGGTTAGTGACGATCGCCCTAGACGGCGAAAATTGCTGGGAATTCTATCCCCAAGACGGCAAACCGTTCTTAGAATCTCTCTATCAAACTCTCAGCGACAATCCAGATATCAAATTAGTCACAGTCTCGGAATTTCTCGACAAATTCCCAGCAACCGAAACAATTCCCGCAGCCCAACTGCACACCGGTTCCTGGGTGGACGGTTCTCTGACCACTTGGATCGGCGATCCGGCAAAAAATCGCGCTTGGGACTTGTTAGGGCCCGCGAGACAAATGCTGGCAAACCATCCAGAGGCCACAGAAGAAAGCAACCCAGAAGCTTGGGAAGCGCTTTATGCGGCCGAAGGTTCCGACTGGTTCTGGTGGTTTGGCGAAGGCCACACGTCGAACCAAGACGCCATGTTCGACCAGCTATTTCGGGAACACGTAGCGGGAATTTACGAAGCTCTCGGCGAACCCGTACCCCCGGAAGTGCGACGGCAAGTAGAGGTGCACGAGGTTCAAGGCGACCACCTGCCGCTGAGCTTTATTCACCCGGTGATTGACGGTATCGGCAACGAACAGGATTGGGACAAAGCCGGCCGGATTGAAGTTGGGGGAGCAAGGGGTACGATGCACCGGAGTTCGGCAATTCAGCGCCTTTGGTACGGGGTTGACCACTTAAATTTTTACATTCGTGCCGACTTCAAGGTAGGGGTGCGGCCGGGAATTGATTGCCCGCAGCAGTTAAATTTGTTCTGGTTTTATCCCGATCGCACGATGCACAACAGTCTGATTCCGCTGTCGGGTTTGCCTGACGAAGCACCGCTAAATTATCGATACCACCATCAGTTAGAGATTAATTTGCTGACGAAATCGATTTGGTTTCAGGAAGCAGAAGACGGCGATCGGTGGCAGCCCCGCATTAGCCGCGCCCAAGTGGGAGTGGATAAATGTTTGGAGGTAGCAGTGCCTTGGGCGGATTTGCAGATTATGCCCGACTGGCAGGTGAGGCTGATTGCGGTTTTATCGGAAGGGAGTTGTTACTCTAGCTGTATGCCGGAAGATGCTTTGATTCCGATCGGAATGCCGTAAAAAGTCATTAGTCATTAGTCATTAGCCTGTAGGGGCGGGTTTCACCAGCTTTCATAGAACTGACAACCCAAATAAATATAAACCCGCCCCCTGAATTAGTAATTAGTCATTAGTCATTTCTTGAACCAACAAACAATTAAATAATTATCAAATTATATTAAATTGGGGCTTCAACTCTGGCTACTTAATGCCTCGATCATTTCGATCGCGTCCGGTTGATCTAAGGCTATAAAATTTGTTTGTAGTGAGGGCTTAATTTCTCATAAAAAACAGGACTTAAGTCCTCGCTACAAAAGATATAATAGTTAATTTACCGGACATCATATCATTAGTCATGGGGAAATTAACACACTAATGAGCCGCATTTTACTCTTGGTCGATCGCCAGCAACAACTTAATTTGCCGATCGCCCACCTCAACACCGAGCATGAGGTGCTCGTACTCGATCGCGCTTTAGATCCAAACTCCGAATTTCCCTTTCCCCAAATCGCTTTTGACTTGTGCATTCTCGACGAGGCAAATTTCGATCGCATCGGACCGCTGGTAGAATCATTAAAAGCTGCCGCTGAGCCGATATTTTTACCGTTTTTGCTTGTTAGTAAATCCCAAACGCCTGCTCTTTTGGAGCAGCCATTTTCGCAGCAGGCAAAACCACTAGAACGCAGAATAGACGATTTGATAGTAACTCCCGCCGAACCTGCCCAACTGCATTTGCGGGTAGAAAATTTGTTGGCGCGCAGGCGGCTGTCCCTAGAACTCCACAAACTTCAGGAAGTAATTAAGGAAAGAACTTTTACAGAAAGTTTGTTAAAGGACTCGCTGCAAACGGCAAACGAAAACCTGCAACGGGAAATCGCCAAGCGGACGCAGGTAGAAGCTGCAGGGCGAGAAAACTCCTATCTCGACTTGCTGATGAATGCCATGCCAGATATTGTCTGCTTCAAAGATGGCGAGGGCAGGTGGCAGGAGGCAAATCGAGCGATATTGGAAGTGTTCGAGCTAGAAAAAATAGACTACCGCAGCCTCAAAGATTCTCAGCTAGGAGAACTCAGCAGTTTTTACCGGGAGGCCCTACAGGCGTGCGAGGTGAGCGATCGAGAAGCGTGGGAAAAAGGTACCCTTTCTAGGGGGGAAGAAATAATTCCCCGATCGGACGGTACTGTGAAAATTTACGACGTGATTAAGGTACCCGTATTTCATCCCGACGGCAGACGCAAAAGTATAGTGATTTTGGGTCGGGACATTACCGAACACAAGCAAACTAGAGACGAACTCGTGCGCTTGGCGTCGATTGTCGAGTCTTCCGACGACGGCATCGTCGGCAAAACCCTCGCCGGGACTATTCAGAGCTGGAACGCAGGAGCCGAGAAGATTTACGGCTACTGTGCCGCGGAAATCAAGGGCCAGTCGATCGAGATTTTAGCCATACCCGAACGCCCCAAGGAAATGCCGCAAATTCTGGAAAATATTAGGGCTGGAGCAAGCATCGACCATTATGAAACCGTGCACTTGCGGAAAGACGGTCAACAGATAGATGTGTCCCTGACGATTTCTCCGATTAAAGACGCCACTGGAGCGGTAACGGGCGTTTCCACAATCGCTCGCGACATCAGCGACAGCAAGCGAGTCGAAAAAGCCTTTGAACAACTCCGCCACCAAACAGAAATGATTTTGTTCTCCGCAGGAGAAGGAATTTGCGGGTTGAACAAAGAGGGAAAAGTAACTTTTGTCAATCCTGCGGCGGTGAGAATGGCTGGGTGTGAATCGAAGCAATTGATCGATCGACCACTCTATGAAAGCTTACACCGTGTACAGGAAGAATGCTCAAAGGCGATCCAGCAACTCTCACCTGCAACAGACATCAATTCAGGCTCTGGACTTGTCCCACACTGCGCCGCACCGCAGGCGGGCAAACTGCTGCCGAACCGGGTAAGTTCTCAAATTTTAGCCACCTTGGAAGACGGAGAGGCGCGGCGCGTCACCGATGAGATTTTTTGGCGGCGAGACGGCAGCAGTTTTCCGGTTGAGTACGTTGTCGCTCCGATGCGAGAAGAAGGCGAAATTATTGGAGCTGTGGTGACTTTTAAAGATATCACCGATCGGCTTGCCGTCGAGCGCATGAAAGATGAATTCATCTCTGTTGTCAGCCACGAACTGCGGACACCCATGACCTCAATTCACGGCGCCCTGGGCCTCCTCAACAGCGGCCTGCTGGACGCTTACCCCCAGAAAGCTAAGCGGATGCTGGAGATTGCTGTCACTAACACTGACCGTTTGGTGCGCTTGGTCAACGACATCCTAGATTTAGAACGGATGGAGTCAAGTTACAGCACTGCCGTCAAACAAACTTGCAATGTGGCTGAGCTGATGTTGCAGGCGGCTGACGAGATGCAAGGAATGGCTCAGCAGGCGGGAATTACTCTGTCGGTGAAGCCTGTAGGGGCGCAATTGCAAGCTGTTCCCGATCGGCTAATTCAAGCCTTGACAAATTTACTCAGTAATGCTATAAAATTTTCTCCCTCCGGCGCTACGGTTTGGCTGAGCGGGGAGTTGACCCACAATCCGGATTTGGCAGAAAAAGCAGCCCACAAGTCGGTGTCGTCTCCGTCTTTGTTGTCTCCTGAGCCTGCCGCCGCGCCTCCGCACTTGCCAGGGACGAGCTCGTGGTACATCGTGATTGCTGTGAAAGACCAAGGGCGGGGTATTCCGCCAGACAAACTGGAGATGGTCTTTGAACGCTTTCAACAAGTTGATGCTTCTGATTCTCGCCAGAAGGGAGGTACTGGTTTGGGGCTGGCTATTTGTCGCAGTATTGTGCAGCAGCACGGGGGGCGGATGTGGGTGGAGAGTGTTGTGGGGGAGGGCAGCAGTTTTTTCTTAAGTCTGCCACTTCTCAGGGAGGGGCTTGCAAATGAAAGTTAATTACTACCCAGGTGTACCCAAAGTTACTGATTTTGTGCAGATTGTTCGATCGAGTCATCGACAAACAATCTCAGCCTTTTCTGCTGTTTGGGGAAAGCAGGCAAAAAGCGCGATTTGAGGTGGAAAAGCGGCTTTTTTTGGGTGGGATATTTTACAGCAACCGCGCCAGACGGTTAGGATGTTCTTAGTTGAAATCCTGCCGCTGGATGGCAACTTCGGTCTTCCTTGTTCCTTCTTTCTTCAACATCTGCTATACAGTTTTGAAAATTTACTGTAAAGTCTGATCGGCTAAAATAATTTGCTTTACAAAATATTCACATTTCGCCTCTAATCTGTGATCAGTTCTCATTTCTAAAAAAATGTTAATTTTGACTGCCAAGCGCATCTTGGTTATTGACGATGCGGAAGATATTCGGGAAGTAGCTCAAGTCAGTCTTGAACTGGTAGGGGGCTGGGAAGTCCTGACAGCGAGTTCGGGCCGCGAGGGCGTTGCTAAGGCTCTTGCCGAACAGCCTGATGCTATTCTATTGGACGTGATGATGCCCGACCAAGACGGGCCTACTACTTTTCTACAGTTACAAGCTAATAAGGCTACGCAGCACATTCCGGTAATTTTATTGACAGCTAAGGCTCTGGCTGGGGACAGGCGGATGTTCGCGGATTTGGGGGTGGTGAGCGTGATTGCCAAGCCTTTTGAACCGATGTTTTTGGCGGCTCAGGTCGCTGAGGCTTTGGGCTGGGAGCAAGAATAGATCGATCGCGCGCCTTGAATTGTACAGTTTTTCAAGCAGTAGTTTTGCAGGCAAAGATAGTTAAAAAAACTTGCTTTCTTTGGTATCGTTCCTGAGATCGAATCGGGTCGATCGGACAGGATATATGTAGCGACTTAGGCGCCGTGCCTTTCGTCTTGTCAGCTTAAGACAAAAAACCTCAGTCCGGTATCAATTTCAACCCTGTTGGTGTTGGGGTGAAATTGATACAAATTATGGATGCCTAAGTTCCTATTGGTACTGCGCTTATTTAACGGCATTCGACCTCAGCCATGAACTGAATATTCCTGTGGGTTTCTCGGACAAATATAAGCTGGCAGGATTATTTTACTTTTTGTAACAACTCACTCGTCTTCATAAGTTCTTCAGGTTTTAGTTTTATGTTTAAGCAGAACGTCAGGGATCGCTCCTGACTGTTGGCAGACACATTGGGAGAAGACGATTATGCCCTCAGCTTACATTTTGCTACTAATAGTTTCTCTGGCAGCAGTCTGGGTTTACTGGCAAACCTCTCAAGATATTTTTGTTCTTGTGGCTTGGGCCGGGCTGGGTTGTTTTATTTGGGGTTTCTCTTGGGCTCCTTGGAGCGTTCAGCTTTTGATTGTGGTGTTACTCTTAGGCCTCCAAAAGTTCTACTTGCGCGACGCTCAAAGCTGTGAGTGAAAGAGATGTTTGATTTTTGTGCCTGGAATTGAGATATGCAGGCATTCGTGAATCTCTCTAATGATTTGGTTATCGCTCCATATCTTCAAAAAAGGTTTAAAATATCATGAATAGTTGCCCTTGTTGCTCCTCTAAATTGCTCCGCCACGCTCGCCACAATCGCGTTTATTGGTTCTGCTCGCACTGCTGGCAGGAAATGCCCGATCTGTCGGAGATGATTTTAGGTAACAGCGTGCGGACTCACAAACGCGACGGTTTGGTGAAGGTGGCGACTTTGACTCCTAAATTGAGGATTTTTGAGTCTGTAGAAATTGCTTAGTTTGCTGGAGTTAGTCTCGCGATAAATATTGAGACGGAAAAGATTTTTGATTGTCCCATCTGTTAGATGTTTTGATAAAAAATGCAAAAGCCCCTTCCGTGTGAAGTGAAGGGGACTTAATAGCGGGGGGGCTTTTGCACTTGTGATGGGGTCGATCGTCTGAATTTCAGCTATTGTATGCAGAAGAGCTGATTACATCAAACCGATTTGAGAGAGAATGCCTTGACCGGTGAGGAATTCGGTAGCTAAACCGATAACGAAGCCCAACATTGCCAAACGGCCGTTCCAGGTTTCAGCAAACTCAGTGAAGCCAACTTTTGCGTCTTTGTTTTCCATGACCAGAAACCTCGTTTAATTTCAACCTTATGTAACTAAACTTAACACAGCAGTACAAAGTTTGCAACATATTTTTACATTTACTGTTCAAATGCCGGAGATCAGCGGGATGGACCCGCAGGGAGAGGGGTTCGCGGGGGGAGGGGGAGAAGGGTTTTTATGTGGGAACGGTCGATCGGTGTCAAATTGGCGAAAAGCTTGGTGAGATGTCTAAGGATGTAAAAAAATTATTGGGAGTTAATACTTGACATTCAATAATTAGAAGGCTAGGTTAAAAATGCAGCTAAAACTAAATATCGCATTCAAAATTAAGGAATGTTGATTGAGTCGTCTTAGCTACAGGGTTTATATAGCAATCCTAAGTCAGTTATGAACGTGGTTCAGGCTTCTAGCCTAGACGGGCTCTCCAGCCCATCCCACAAGTGATTTAGGAGGGCTATAGAACTGGGGCAAGTTTCTAGCGCCCCGTTGAGGAGAAAGTACGTCTAATGTCGTTTTAACAAGTTGATACAAGCTTGAGAAAATCAAAACATTATTGAGTTCAATTTCTTTTCAACGGGGTGCTACTAAGCTCGTTCCAGTTCAGTAAATCCTGTAGCTAAGACGCTAATCAAATCCTACAAAATCACACTATTTTGTAGTAAGAGATTGTCCTGTGCCGAGATGTTCATTTTTGAGCAAACCCACAGACAACGTTCCATTAATCCTAGATGCGCGATATGTCGAGGCTGTCCAGTCAACCTCTTTGTAGGACATAATCAAATGACGGACAATCATCGAACCTCAAACCCATCAACCGACCAACAGCAAGCTTTAGTTTCCATTTATTGGGATTATGAGAACATCCCAAATGCAAAGCAAGCCAAAAACTTATTGATTTTTGCTGCTTCATTAGGATATGTAGTTACCAGAAAGGTTTACGACAAGAATTGGCACCAGGAAAATAAAGGTTCTCAAAAAAGGCAACAAACTTTCGTTAATCTTGGCTTCGAGTGTGTTGAGGTATTCCAGAAAATCGATAATGCTGTTGACTTCAGTTTGTTTTTTGACTGTTCGGGTGAAGCAGCAATTAGTCTATATCCACACACATTTATTATTGTGTCTGGAGACGGCAATGGCGAAATACTGATTCCTAAGCTGCAAAACAAGGGTAAAAAGGTGATAATCTTGGCTCGACCAGGTAATGAAAATAAAAATCTGGAAAGGCTGGCAAATGAATTCTATTTTGTGAATGAATTACCGAAGTTGCTTGAGAGTTACAAACGAGCCGCCTAAATATACCTGAAATTTACCTAACCGCCGATAGCTAAAATCCAGTTTATTTGATAAACTAGATTCTCCAAACCTACCGCTATCTGCGGCTCTTTTATGTCCACCTAACAACACCAAAGCCCACAAACAATAACCATTACAAAACTCTTATGCCATTAACTAATCCAACACAAGAGATAGAAATAGCCATTCCTGAATTCCACCATGAAAAACTACTGCGCCAAGCGCTCACCCACCGTTCCTACGTCAACGAAAACCCCACATTCCACGAAGAAGACAACGAACGCTTAGAATTTCTCGGCGATGCCTTGCTGACTTTTCTCAGCGGCGAATATCTTTATCAGCGTCATCCAGAAATGGGAGAAGACCAACTGACTCGCCGGCGTTCTGCATTAGTAGATGAAAAACAATTAGCCAGATTTGCTACTGAAATAGGTTTAGACTTAAAAATGCGGCTCGGAAAAGGAGCTTATAGAGAAGGTGGGATTACCAATCCAAATTTGCTCAGCAGCACTTTTGAAGCATTTATTGGCGCTTACTATCTCGACACGCAAGACATGGACAAAGTTCGCAACTTTGTACGACAAATGTTTGATTCCGTTCCCGAAAATGTTGTGGAAACTCGATCGACTGTAGACTCGAAAAATCGCTTTCAAGAATGGGTACAGGCCAATGGTGACACGACTCCCCCCAAATACGTGACAGTCCAAGCAGGAGGCACACCCCACAAGCCGGAATTTCTCGCTAAAGTTTATGTTGCAGAGAAACTTTATGGAGAAGGTAAAGGCAAAAGCAAAAAAGATGCTGAGAAAAATGCGGCAGAAGATGCGCTAGCAAAGCTGAAAAAACGCGGACTGATCTAAACTTGAAAACGCGGGTAAAAACTACTAGCTTTTTTCTGTGATACGGTCGTTGGCTAAGGCCTCCAAGACGATCGCCCGAATTGATTGCCAGAGTACACAATCGGCTATAATCAGGACTTGTGCAAGTGTTACCGCCGTCAATTGAGGGTTGCAATGGCAGAAATTCGTTGACGAGTGCCCGATTGTCGATCGTAATTTTGGGAAATATCAGAGCAATTCATGTCTACTCAAAACCCGACTACCCTAACTGTTGAAGAAGCACAGCAAATCCTCAAAGATTTCACTTGTCTGGATATGCAATCTGTAGCATCGCCGCTGGAAAAACAGGCACTCCGTCAAGCAATTTTGCTGGTAGCAAGTTTGTCGGATTATCAAATGTTGGGAGTGTGCGCGTCTTCGACGCATGAGGGGTTTTTAGCTTTAGAAGCTTATTTGAAAGCTTTGGGATATCAAGCTGTTTTAGATCCTAATGCTGTCTCGACCTTTGCTGGTTCGGTTTATATTAAGTTCAATACTTTGAAGGGTTCGTATTATGTTGACGGCTATCCCGGAACTTACCGGGGCGTTTTGATTTCGTGTCAATCTGCCTCAGAAGGTGGAGTTAGCGGAACTTACGGTCATTTACCTCTCGATTTATTTGTTGATTAATTTGTCAGTAGTCAGTAGTCAGTAGTCAGTCGATCTATTAAATGGAATCAAAAACCGACTGAAAGCATCCAGGATACAAGCCCCCGGATTCATCCGTGGGGTCAATGCTTCAATCTAAAATCTAAAATCTAAAATCTAAAATCGATTGACTGATGCACCTTACTAAGCTGTAAGTTGCGTCAGTCGATCGCCCTTCGATTCAGTTGAATCAAACACCGACTGACGCACCTTACTAAAATTAACCTTTACCAACGATCAATTCTGGTTCTTGTTCCGGTGCGATTCCTTCCGGCGGCAGTCCCAAAATATCGCTGTACAAGTGGACGTATTTCCGTGCCGAAATATCCCAGCTAAAATCTTCTCTCATGCCGCGCTGTTGCAGTTCTCTCCACTTATCTTTGTAGCGGAAACCTTCCCAAGTTCTGATCATGCAGGTGAACAAGTCGAGGGGTTCGTAGCGATCGAAACAGTAACCGGTACCGGTATTGTCGATCGGGTTGTTGTGGGAAACGGTATCGACTAAACCGCCGGTGCGGCGAACCATTGGTACGCACCCGTAGCGGAGGGCTAGCATTTGGCTAATGCCGCAGGGCTCGAAACGGCTGGGCATCAGGAAGCTGTCGCAGCCTGCGTAAACGCGCCGGGAGAGGGCCTCGTTGTAAAGTAGTTGGGTGGACATCCGACCGGGATAGCGGGCTGTCATTTGCCAGAGTTGGGTTTCGTAGTAGCGATCGCCCGTTCCGAGTACAATAAATTGAGCGTCGGTATAGGCCATGAACAGATCGAGCATTTGAATTATCAAATCCAATCCCTTCTGTTCTACCAGCCGCGTCACCATGCCGATCAAAAAAGCATTTTTATTCACTTCCAAACCGACTTCTTCTTGCAGCGCAATTTTATTAGCGGGGCGCTTTTCAATAGTATCAACACTAAATTGTTGATGGAGGTACTTGTCAGTTGCTGGGTTGTAAGATTCTGTATCAATTCCATTCAAAATGCCCGATACTTTACCGCCGAGGTAAGACAGCAAACCTTCCAAAGTTTCCCCATAAGCTGGGGTTTTGATTTGCTCGGCGTAAGTCGGTGAAACTGTATTTACTCGATCGGCAAACTGTACTGCGGCAGCCATTGTATTGTGACCTTGCATATACCAAGGACACCAAGTCATCTGCTCCAAACGCCAGCGCCACGGCCCTTGATAAGCTAAATTGTGAATAGTAAAAACCGTGCTAATATCAGGGTCTTGGCTCATCCAAACAGGTATCATCCCCGTATGCCAGTCGTGACAGTGGATAATTTGGGGCTTCCAATGATTCCAGGCAAATTCAGCCGCAGCATTGGCAAAGAAAGTGAACCTCCAATCTTCATCTAAACCGCCGTAAACGCGGCGCGGCAAGAAAGATGGATGTTGCATTAAGTATAAAGGTACATCGGTTCCCGGCAAAACACTTTCAAACACCGAGAAGCTTTGGAACATGGCCGACCCATCCCAAACAGGTTTTTTGGGAACATCCATTTTGTCGGGAACAAAACCGTAGTAGGGCATGAAGATGCGGACATCGTGTCCCATGCGCCGCAAAAATTTAGGCAAAGCGCCGACGACATCGCCCATACCGCCCACTTTAGCGAGGGGTGCTGCTTCGGCGGATACAAATAAAATACGCATTATTTTTTTGTGTTCCTTGAGATTGTTAGTCTAGATTAAGTTTAAATGGGGAGCGTCACAATATTAACGCGATCGTGCCAAATAAATAATTTTCGATCCTTATTCTCATATCGGCGTCGGTTCATCTGCAATAAAAAAGAGAGCGATAGCTTTTTGAGGTAACAGTGGCGGGGGATGAAAGTGCGATCGCCCGTACTCCCCTCCCGCGAGAATTTTCCCGATCTAATCAAATTTATCTGTCACTTTCTGAGGGACGGTAAACATCAAAAATTGTAGGCAGTCTGCTCACCTTTACGCATTAGTAAAACTGCACGCAAAGCCATCAGTATGTAATTAAGGAAATAGCGATCGCCTTTTCCGTCCCCTCTGAGAAAAAGGGCGATCGCCCGAATGACATATTACGGATAACTCCCGCCTAATTCTGAGAATTGTCCTCAAAAGTCTCCTCAAATCCCGCTAGAAAATCATCCAAAGCTTCCGAGGCGATCGCCAAATTAATATTATCAGCATCTTCCCATCCCCACGTATTCACCCCAACCACTTGACCTGCCATATTAATCAGCGGCCCGCCGGAATTGCCCGGATTAATCGCCGCATCAGTTTGCAACACCTTCACCTCTCCCACATCATCTTCGTCGTCATCGCCTTCTTCATATTCCTCTGGTTCGCGAATTGCACTGACAATACCTTGAGTTACAGTTGAAGCAAACTGCCCCAAAGGATTGCCCACAGCAATTACTCTATCTCCTACTTTCACATCAAAAGACAACTCTAGGGGAGGGTATTCTTGGGGAGAATCCACTTGTTCCCCTGTGTTCGGGTCGAAGGTAAAATCGCTAATTAAGAGTAAGGCTAAGTCTTCTTCAGCATTACCAGTAAACACCACCTCTGCCAATCTCAATTTTCCGTCGTGAGTTTCGACTAAAACCTGTTCGATTTCATCTTCTTCATAGAAGTAATCTTGATCGGCAATATCTTCTATAACGTGATAGTTCGTGACAATTACGTCCGGCGATACAAAGAACCCGCTTCCAGAAGAAATCTCTTCTTCTGTATCCCAATCCATGACGTAAATTGACACTACCGACGGCAAGACTTGCTCGACTACATCCGACAAATTTCCTGGTTGAGTTTTGAACTCTTTCAATTGCTTCTGCAAAGCTTGTTGGTCGGCCTGCATTTTGCTATACAGTTGCTGAACTTTTTTCAATTCCAGCTTTAATTGAATTTCTCTAGCGCTCATATTGGGCTTTTACCTGAAATAAATTGCTGATTAATTTTGGGTGTTTGATTGTAGATTGTGGATGGGTAGGTTAAGAATTATAAGACTTACGAAAAAAAACCGGTTTTTACCATAAATCTTGGGCTATACAGCGAGACTTACATCAGAAACCGGGTTGCTTAACACCCGTGCGGAGCGTCCTAAATTAGTCAGATATTTTTGAAATCTATCGCGCAAGTCCTACCTAAAATCCCATCAAAAATCTACAACCAGACTGCTACTCTACCTATTTTGCCAAAGCAAACCGCCTGTTATTTTTATTTTACAAAAGGCGATATATCACGTCTAAAAGCATTGACAAAGAGATGGGGATTGGTTTTAGGAACCGCGCTGAACTTGGACAAATATTTCCTCCAAAATTTCACTAGCTCCCTGTTGGCGCAAGCGGTGAGCGAGGTCAATTCCGATCATTTCAGCAGTCTCGGCGGCGCCGGAAACACTATCTTTGACGAACCGCTTGCCGTCGAGACTCGATACCATTCCGGTTAAGGTTAATTGACCGTTTTCTATTTTGGTATTGACGCCGATCGGCACTTGACAGCCACCTTCTAATTCCCGCAGAAATGCGCGTTCGGCATAACATCTTTGGGCAGTTTCCAAGTGTTCGAGAGCTTTAATCACGGCCATGATTTCTGTATCTCCAGCGCGGCATTCGATGCCCAAAGCACCTTGTCCGACGGCGTGAAGGGAGATATCAGCAGGGATAATTTGGTGGATGCGATCGCCCATTCCCAATCTTTCGAGGCCGGCAACTGCTAAAATAATCGCGTCGTAACCGCCCTCATCTAATTTAGCGAGTCTAGTATTGAGATTGCCGCGAATATCTTTAAATTCAAAATGAGGGAAATGGTGCCGCAGTTGAGCTAGCCGCCGCAGGGAAGAAGTGCCGATTACTGCACCTTCTGGGAGGGTGTCGAGTTGCTTGTCTTTGTGCTTGGAGTGAACTACCAGGGCGTCAGCGGGATTTTCCCGTTCGGTGACGCATCCTAAAATTAAACCTTCGGGCAAATTGGTAGGCAAATCTTTGAGGGAATGAACGGCAAAGTCCGTTTCATTGTTAATCATCCCAGTTTCTAATTCTTTGGTGAAAAGTCCTTTATCGCCAATTTTAGCGAGGGCGACATCAAGAATTATGTCCCCTTGGGTGGACATGGTGTGGACTTCAAAAGTGTGTTCCGGGAAGTGTTTCTGTAGCTGTTCTTGCACCCAGTGGGTTTGCACGAGAGCGAGTTGGCTTTTGCGAGAACCGATGCGAACGGTTCGGGAAGGGGCAGATGTGGTTGGGGACATAAGATCGATCGGAGGATAGCTTGAAATCAGCCAATATATTCACCTGATCTAGCGTACCGCAGGTGGGGACTTTAATTGCTCGTTGGGATAATTCGGGCGATAAAATAGAAATACCAGGTTTTGACCGCCTGTGTGAAAAAAGGATGCAATGGTAGGCAAGCTCCAAACCTTTACATAATAAACCATTGCCAATCTAAAATCTAAAATCGTATGATCGCCAGTAGCCGTAAGCCTTGATGATGTTTCCCATCCTGCATTGGGCGTTGCTGGCACGGGGGCGATCGACATTCCGAAGCAAAGGCTGCCGGCGATGTAAGATTTACCTAGGGTCGAGCCGGATGAACCTGGTTGACATGAGGAGTTAGCTTAGCTGCAGCGAGAAAGAATTAGCTCAAAAGTTGCGAGATTTAGAGAGAGAAATGTAGTTGTGAGGGGAAAAGGGCGATCGTAATTGCGATCGTACTTCTAAAGCCACCAAATAGCTTAGCATCAAAAGTGAATTTGTCAAATTACTCAAATCCTAAAACTATGAAAAGTGCTCTTGATGTAGCTCGTTACTTTTTAGGCCGTGTCGATCGAGAAGCAGGCGATACCATTTCTGGGCTGAAACTACAAAAGCTCGTGTATTATGCACAAGCTTGGAGTTTAGTCTTTAGAAGCCAGCCACTATTTCATCAAGATATTGAAGCTTGGGTTTCCGGCCCAGTTGTCCGCGATGTTTGGCATGAGTACAAAGCTTACAAATATAGCGATATTCCGGCTCCCGATAATTTTGAAGAAGAATTCGAGGAAGATGAAATCGAGGTTCTCGAAGAAGTTTGGAATGCTTATGGAGAATTAAGTGCTAAACATCTTGCAGAATTGACGCAATCAGAGACACCTTGGCTCAACGCCCGCAAGGGATTAGAACCTGCGGAAACATCAACTAAAATCATCTCCCGCGAGGATATGAAATCCTGCTATGCACCTTTGGTGGAGGCGTAGGTGGGAAAAAAAAGTCACATACCAAAGCCATCTCAAAAAAAGCAACAAAGTAGAATTCCAGAGCAGGCAACTCAGTTAAATCGACCAAGCAGTACAGATGATGAGCATCCTAGCTTCAGATTTACCTATGCAGATAAAAATCGTTGGCTTTTGTCTGACTGGACATCATCAGAAATCAATGACCTAATTGAAGGACTAAAGAAAATTGAGAAATATACTTGGGGTCAAATCAAAGGTCACGGATCAAAAAAACGAGGTGAATCAGTGGGAACTGGTTATAAGTTGATTAACATTCATCCGACTTTGCCGGACAATATTCCTGAAGATGAGAGGTTATCCGAAATGCGAATTGATGAGAAAAAACGGATATTTGGGTTTCGCGTTCAGTCTGTTTACTACATCATTTGGTTTGACCGCGACCATTCAGTTTGTCCAGAATAAAGTTTATGAGGAGTGAAAAAGGTCGATTCCCTAGCCTTCGGGAACCCCTGCGGGAAGATAGCTTTGCTAGCGCGTACCTTTTCTATTTCTAACCAAAATTTAACGTTGCCCTGCTTGAAGTGCAGAATTTGCTATTTGGACAACTTCTTGCTGCCGTGCGTTTTTCCTTGTGACTCGGTACAGCACCCCCAGCCTTTGCCACTCAACAAAAGCAGTGCAGTAAGCACCGCAATTATTGAAATAAATTCCCCTGATGCCGCCTGCCAATTCAATGCTTCTATAAGTATCCTGCGGCAATCGCGAAGGAGGCGAAAACGGTTCATTTCTTTTAGCTTCGATTGTGCCGAAATAACAGGCTCCGGCGCGGCATCCTTTGCCTAAATACATTCCCACAATGTAACCTTGGGCACCGGCTTGCACATCAAAATCAAGTTGCTGAATGTCAGATAAAGGAAGTCTACTCGGAAGAAAAACAGGCACTCGCGTTTTGCCTTTGATTTGTCTAGAAATGTTACTCGCAGGAAAACGACTGTTAGCTTGGTTTGCACCTGAGTTATCGGGGATTGGGGGAAACTTTTGCACAAAATCCCTCCACTGCAAAACTCTATTTTTAGCAATGTTAAAAGTGAGAATCGAGTATTTTTCTAGCGCAAAAGAAGGGCGACTGTTTGTCAGGTTGAAGTTGCGGCGAATCACTGTAATTTCTGGTTTGCCTAAGCCGTAAGCTGTGGCTATGGAACGGGCGAGATTGCAGCTAATTTTGAAGCGTCCCATCTCAATATTGCCATTTTCCGCTTGATAAGACCAATTGTAACCCTCAGAAGCACGATCGCGATTGCACAGAAAATGAGAAATCTCAAACATCTTGGCAATATGAACATCGTACAACCGCAACTTACGGCTGCCGCCAGATTTTGCAGTGTTGCGATCGGGCACAATAAATTGTATCGGTTGCCAGCTATCTTCAGGGGAATAATTAAACCAGCGGATTTCTGTAATCGGGAGTTCATTTCTTGCTAACGCTGAGTTTGGTGTCAAAGGTGCGATCGTAAAAGCAGTCACCACACAAGCAAAAATCGCCGCAAATAGCCATCTTCTCCTCATCCTGATTTCCCCCTAAGTAGGTCAGCGCAAAAAAAACCATAGCATCTTGTAAGAGGCGAGTGCGAGTTAAGATATATCATACAATAAACGTAAGGTGCGCCCTTACGCACCCTACATATAGAAGTTGTGCCTCCCCGACTGCCAAACTTAACGCTTCCCAGCTTGAATAGCAGAATTTCCTATTAAAATTAAATCAGATTCTCGTCCGTTCTTAATGGCGACGGTATACATAAAACCCTGAGTTTTCCACTCAAGAGTGGCTGTGCAGTAAGCCCCGCAACCGTTATGAAAAACTCCTTTCACTCCGCCCGCAAGCTTGACATTTTTTAACGTCTTAGTTACCCCTTCTAGTTTTGTAGTAAACTCCCCACCTTTTTGACCTTGAATTGACCCAAAAGTGCAAACTGTCGTACCGCCACAATCGGGTTTATAGTCGATTGAAATACTATAGCTGTTTGCTTGTGCTGTAGTTGGATAGTACATTTTTTGCGAAACCGGAATCCTGCTGGGAATAAAAATAGGCACTTGCGTTTTGCCTTTTAACTTTCGCAAAATTTCATTTACCGGAAACGCAGTGCCTCCTTGAGCAATTTGTGTTGTTCCCGATTGTCGCTGCGACAATTGCGAAGATCCAAAAACAACCGAGGGAGGTACTAAAGCAGTCAATACACAAGCAGAAGTAGCCAAAAGTAATAATTTCTTCTTCACGGTCTTTTACCTTAATATTCCTAGAGTTTAGTTGGGTGGCGAACCGCATTCACGTATGTACAACCATAATTCAAAATACCAAATTAACACTCGCTTTTCCGGGAAAAGTGTTTTTTGACTATCTTGACAAGGTTGGCAGAATATGAAGTCATATATAATATAGAGAAGGCGAGCAATTTAGGAGTCGATCGTGGAACTGCAAGAGTATTTGCGCCAGCACGGATTGGAAAGTTTGTCCGAAACTTATCATATCAAAGTTACCCGCCACCGCCAATATCCCGATTTAGTCTGTCTGAAATACTCGCAGATAGAATCTCCCCTAGGCGAAAAAATAGTCCAGCAGTGCCGAGGCATTATTTTAGATTCATCTCAAGATTGGCAGATAGTTTCTTATCCCTACGACAAATTTTTTAATTACGGAGAAATTCACGCCGCTGCAATTGATTGGAGAAATGCCAAAGTTTATCAAAAACTAGACGGTTCTCTGACTGTACTGTATTTTTACAAGGGAGAATGGAGAGTGCAATCTAGCGGCACTCCCGACGCGGCCGGCGAAGTTAACGGTTTTGGATTCAGTTTTGCCGAACTGTTTTGGAAAGTCTGGCAAGAATTGGGATATCAATTGCCACAAGAAACCGACCAGTGTTTTATCTTTGAGTTGATGACGCCTTACAATAGAATAGTTGTCCAGCAACAAAACAATCAAATCGTGCTGCACGGGGTTCGCAACACTCAAACGCTGCTAGAAACAGACCCGAGTATTTGGGCCAATAAATACGGCTGGGAATTGGTCGCATCCTATCCTTTAACTAGCTGGAAAGAAGTTATCGAAGCGGCTCAACATTTAGATCCGATGGATTCGGAAGGGTATATTATCTGCGATGCTAACTTCAACCGAGTTAAAGTTAAGTCTCCGCAATATGTCGCGATTTCCCATCTCCGCGAAGGGTTTTCGACCCGCCGCCTGATAGAAATTGTTTTAACTAATGAAGGAGAAGAGTTTTTAGCTTATTTTCCTGAGTGGAGTGAGTTGTATCAAAAAGTTAAGGACAAATATCAATCTTTGGTTGAAGAAATCGAGGAAGCTTACCGACAGCACGAACATATCGAAGTTCAGAAAGATTTTGCATTAGCTGTGAAACATTTGCCGTATTCCGGGATTTTGTTTTCTTTGCGAGCCCGAAGAGTTGCGGGAGTGAAAGAAGCTCTCCGTGATGTTACGATCCATAAAATAGAGGAGCTATTGGGTTTAGATTACATCCATCTAGGTTTGTAGTAACGACTACAGTCGTTTCTTGAATGAGGACTAAAATCTTCACTGCCAACGAAAATTAACATTATATTTAGGTGACATAATAAAGAAGTAAATGCACCTAATTAAACCTAAGATACAGGTGGCTAAAAAGCTTGCTGTATGAGCATTATTCCTTCTTCCTGACATCCGTTACATCCGCCCTTGCTAATCCGTTGCCCAACTTCCTTCTTCCTTCTACTTACTATGAAAAGAGTTATTGTACTTGTCGGTTTACCTGCTTCGGGAAAATCTCAATTTGCTAGGGAATTGCTGCTGTCGGAACCTGCAAAGTGGGTGCGTAGCAATAAAGATTTGCTCAGAGAAATGGCTCACGCTTCTCATTGGTCGCCGGCAAATGAAAAGTTTATTGTGAAGTTGAGAGATACGATTATTTTGATGGCTTTGGAAAGTGGCAAACACGTCATTGTTGATGATACTAATTTTGGCCCTCACATCGAGCATATCAAGGAGTTGGTTAAAGGTAAAGCTGTTGTGGAAGTTAATGATTCTTTTCTCCAAGTTCCGGTAGAGGAATGTATTAAACGGGATTTGAAAAGACTTAATTCGGTGGGCAAAGATGTGATTATGAAGATGTACAATAAGTACGTGCGTGTTCCCGTTGCGCCGCCGGAATATAACCCGGATTTGCCGGATGCAATTATTGTCGATATGGACGGTACGCTGGCACTTCTCAATGGCAGAAATCCTTTTGATGCTTCTACGTGCGATCGCGATTTGCCCAATCAGCCCGTCTTAGATACCGTTCGCAAGTGGCAGTCCAGCGTTAATATCATTGTAGTGTCGGGCCGCACAGATGACTGTCAGCCTCAAACGGAAAAATGGTTGCAGCAGTACGAGGTTAATTATGCCAGTCTTTATATGCGGAAAACCGGAGATATGAGGAAGGATTCGATTATTAAAGAGGAGTTCTATCGGCGACATATTGCAGGGAAATATAATGTTAAGTTTGTGTTGGACGATCGCCAGCAAGTTGTTGATATGTGGAGAAGCTTGGGATTGACGGTATTCCAAGTAGATGAAGGGGATTTTTAAGGCAGGGTTTGTTGGCGCGGGCGATCGCAACTTCCAACCAGTGTCCTACCCCTAATGCTAGAATCAAAGTAACATTGCAAAAAATTTTGTTATGAGATCAATTCCCCAAGCGCCCCAAAAAATGACCGTTGAGGAATATCTCGAATGGGAAGCTCAACAAGAGATTCGCTACGAATATGTCAACGGCGAAGTTTTTGCCATGACGGGCAGTACAATTCCTCATAACGATCTTGCACTTAACTTTTAAACTGCATTGCGCCCACATCTGCGTTCCAGAGGCTGTCGAATCAACGTGTCAGACGTGAAATTGCAAGTCACTTCTCAAAGCCGTTACTACTACCCCGATGTGATAGTCAGTTGCGACCCTCAAGACCTCAATTCCCGCACATTCATTCAGAATCCTAAAATAATTGTGGAAGTTCTTTCACCCAGTACAAGTGCTAAAGATAGGGATAAAAAATTCACTTGTTACCTAAAAATTCCGACTTTGCAAGAGTATATCTTGATTGATTCACAAAAGATTTTTGTTGAGCGTTACTGTCGGGGAGAGGGGAGAATGTGGCTTTACTATTCTTACACTGCTGGAGAGATTGTAACTTTATCAAGTATTGGGTTTGATTTGCCGATCGCACTTTTGTATGAAGGTGTTGGATTTGAAACAGAAACAGAAGCAGAAGCATAAAAACACACATTTTATGACAACTAGATCGCCAACAGGCATCTTGCCTGTTCCACAAACAGTCAATTTGCTTGTTAATTCGCAGTTTTATTATGAGAGTTAAAATCAAACAAGAAATTTTACAGTTGATAGCTCAACATGATGGTAAGTGGTACTGGTATCAAATTGACCGCTACCTTAGCATTAATCATCCAGAAACTCCCGGCCCTTATATTGACGAAATTAAGGCACTTAAAGAAGAGGGATTGATTGACGAGCGGAAATTTTATGGTTCTCAATTTAGACTGTACTGGATTACTGATGCAGGAAGAGCGCGATTACAATAATTTAGAACTATCCTATTTCGGTCTCCCATCTTCATGACATCCGTTACATCCCGTACATTGCTCCTTGCCGAACTTCCCTCTTCCTTCTTCCTTCATTTACCGCGTCCAAGCCAGCCATTTATTAAACAAATTTTTCACAAACGGCGTCAAACGAGTGCGATTGTAAGCATCTCCCGCTTTCCGAATTGCATCAGCTTGTGTTGGATACGGGTGAATTGTACTAGCAATCTTTCCCAAACCAATATTGTTAACCATTGCCAAAGTAATCTCGCTGATCATATCCCCAGCGTGGCGCGCTACAATAGTTGCACCTAATATTTTATCGCTGCCTTTTTTGACGTGAATTTTCACAAATCCTTCCTCTTCGCCGTCAATAATTGCCCGATCGACTTTATCGAAAGGAATCAAAAACGTATCGATATCAATGCCTTTTTCCTTAGCTTCGTGTTCCCCAATTCCGACGCGCGCAATTTCCGGATCTGTGTAAGTACACCAAGGTATCGTCAAAGCGCTGAGCTTTTTGCGCCCGAAAAATAGAGTGTTTTGAATTACCATTCTCGCGGCAAAATCAGCAGCGTGAGTAAATTTATGTTTCATGCAAATATCGCCGGCGGCATAAATGCGGGGATTAGTAGTTTGCAAATTGTCGTTGACAAATACGCCTTTTTGTGTATCGTATTCAACCCCGATCGCCTCCAGATTCAATCCTTCGACGTTGGGCGATCGCCCTGTACTCACAATAATTTCATCTACTGTTACCGATGCTTCCTTACCTTGAGATTTATAATAAATTACTTTGCCTGCATTTGTTTGCTCAACGCGCTCTATTGTGGATTCTAGTATTAGTTGAATTTCTTCGCGTACAAAAGCCTGCTGCACAATTTTAGCAGCATCCGCATCTTCCTTATCTAAAATCTGAGCATTTTTGTGCAGCAATACGACTTCCGAACCCAGCCGCCGAAAGGCTTGAGCCAATTCGCAACCGATCGGCCCTGCGCCAATTAATGCCAAACGTTGAGGTCTTTCTGTCAGGTTAAACACAGTTTCATTTGTCAAATATCCAGCTTCTTGTAAACCGGGAATTTGTGGTTGTAGCGCCCTTGCACCTGTGGCAATTACTGCTTTTTTAAACCGGAGAGTTTGCCCTGCAACTTCTACTGTATTATTGCTAGTAAAACGACCAGAACCTAAAAAAACATCAACTCCTAACTTGTACTGGTAGCGTTCAACAGAATCAACATCGCTGATTCCCGCCCTGATGCGACGCAGCCGTTCCATCACAGCGGCAAAATCCACTTCTACACTGTCAGAAACATTAATACCAAATTTATTTGCTTCCCAGATATCGCCGACAGTGCGAGACGATCGAATTAAAGCTTTTGAGGGTACACAACCGACATTCAAACAGTCGCCGCCCATTAAATGTTTTTCAATTAAAGCAACTTTTGCACCCAAACCTGCGGCACCGGCAGCAACAATTAATCCAGCGGGTCCGGCTCCAATTACTACTAAATTATAAGAACTAGCTGGCTGCGGATTTACCCAATCGGCCGGATGCAAATACGAGACTAATTTCTGGTTGTGTTCGTCCATCGGGGGGACAGTTACGCGATCGACTTTGGACTGGGACATTCGCAAATCCTCCTAATTAAATACTTTCTTCTAAAGCTTTGCTAGCTACCCTAGTGAGAAAAACAGTTACAGCCACAGTAGCCAGAAAACCGAGGATATTGAGCGACCATTTTGCTGCTTCTGTTTGGGGATTTGTTGACTGACATATCGCGCCAAGCGCCGCAATATTCCCCACCAAAGAACCGGAGTAAACGTACATAATTGTACCCGGTATCATGCCAAAAGAACCCAACACGTAGTCTTTCAAAGAAACCTGAGTAATTCCCAGAGCGTAATTCAATAAATTGAAAGGAAATAAAGGACAAAGACGAGTCAAAAAAACTATTTTTAATCCTTGTTGAGAAACTGCGCGATCGAGAGCTTTAAACTTGGGGTGAGATTCCATATATTTTACCACGCGATCGCGGCACAAATAGCGCCCGATCGCAAAAGCAAATACAGCACCTAAAATCGACGCCGCAAAGACGTAAACAGAACCCCACCACAAACCAAAAATCGCCCCCCCTCCCAGCGTCAGTACCGAACCCGGTACAAACAGCACAGTAGCCAAGTTGTAAGTAGCTACAAAAGCCACTGGCCCCCACCACCCTAACTCCTCAATCCGCATTAACAGAGTTCTCAAAACATCTTGAACGTAGGCAGATCTAGTTGCTACAATCAAGAGAGCAAGCAAAAGTGCGATCGAAAAAAACAACACTATGCGTTTAAATTTTACCCTAGGATAATCTTGGATTCGTTCTTTGGCCATGATTCACCCGCAAATAGTTATCAGCATTATACTTTAAACTTAAATTATTATTGTCAACTACACTTAAATTGATCGTCATGACACAAAAAGCCCAACTTCCAATCCCCGAACATTTCGACCCCAAAAAAGTAGGCGAAGTCTGGAGAGTCCCCTACCAAGAACGTGCCGCCCAAGCGAAAGATTGGGCAAAGCAGCACAGCATCCAGCCAGCATCCAGCGACAAAAACCGCATTTGTTTGCTGATAATCGATGCCCAAAATACATTTTGTTTGCCCGAATTTGAACTATTTGTTGGCGGGCGTTCCGGTAGCGGTGCAGTTGATGACAACCTGCGGCTGTGCGAATTTATTTACCGCAATTTAAACGCAATTACAACCATTGCGCCCACCATGGATACCCACACCGCCATGCAAATTTTTCATCCAATCTTTTGGATAAACGAAGCAGGCGAACACCCCCTACCCGCCGCCACATCAATTACTTTAGAAGACGTGCAGCAAGGCATTTGGAAAGTCAATCCCGCCATCGCCCACAGCATCAGCGGGGCTAATTTTTCATCACTGGAAAAACAGGCTTGCTACTACGTCAAAAAACTCAGCGACGATGGGAAATACCCCCTGACAATTTGGCCCTATCACTCAATGTTAGGCGGCATCGGACACGCCCTGGTTTCTGCGGTGGAAGAAGCAGTATTTTTTCATACTATAGCCCGCAACAGCCAAGCACTTTTTGAAATCAAAGGCGGGAATCCACTAACAGAAAACTATTCGGTTTTGCGGCCGGAAGTTTTAGATGGATTCGACGGCAATCCGATTGCGGAAAAGAATGCTAAGTTTATTGATAAATTACTCGATTTTGATGCAGTAATTATTGCCGGACAAGCCAAAAGTCACTGCGTTGCTTGGACAATTGATGATTTGTTAACGGAAATTTTGGCGCGAGAGCCGCATTTGGCAAAGAAGGTTTATTTGCTGGAAGATTGCACTTCGCCTGTGGTGGTTCCGGGTGTTGTTGATTTTACGGAACAAGCAGATGCAGCTTATCAAAAATTTGCGGCGGCGGGAATGAATGTTGTTAAATCTAGTGAGTTAATTCTGGGCGATTAAAGACGAGGATTTACTCTTGGGGTTTTCAGTAAAAAAAAGTATACATGATTAACCAAGGGCGGTAATTTTTGTTCGCTTGGCACTCTGCTGCGATCGCATTTAACGGATTACGTATGATATCATATCCGGTAAATCACTTGCTATAGAAGCGTAGTTAAGGAGTTTCCCGATGACTGAAAGCGAAATTTATAGTGTTGTTCTTTTTCGGGAGGCGAGTATGCAAGCAATTTCAAAACTCTCGGTGGCCATTGCCACGACCCTTTTGAGCACAATTGTCACTGCAACCCAAGCCTACGCAGTTCCCGTAACCTACGATTTCACCATCACTGTTACCAAAGGCGGGTTAGCGGGCAATTCATTCAACGGTTCTTTCAGCTATGATGATGCCAAATTGAAGGGAACGGGAGTCGAAGAATTGGGAATTAGTGAGGGATTAAGAGCCTGCCTAAATTACCTGGGACGCACTTATCGCGAAACCGATGATACCAGTTATCCTACCTTTCCCACACTCAGATTTGAGGATGGCAAGATCACGCAACTAAACTTTTGGATTCAGCCGAATCAGCGAGTTAATTGGTGGAATTTACCTGGATGGGAAGTCAAGCTGTCTGAGCCTAAAAAGAGCGATTCAACTGTTCCCAATTGTCAAAAACAGTGAGGCGTGGCCAAGGTGCGATCGACTCTAAAAATAGGCTGTTTCGTAATTGCGGGATGATTTTGATGGTTTTGTGGCATGGACTCTCCTACCCCGAAGGCGTGTATTTTCACAGCAGGCGGGACGCCTAACCCTACTCCCCACAAGCATCCTCCTCAAATTCTGCAACGCCAAAAATAGAGGAGGAATTAGATGCAACTGCCTACGGTTATATGGGTAATTTCATGCAGCCATGCTACGAAGGTGCGATCGCCGATCGTCTGCTGGGGCGATCGAATATTTGCGATCGCTAGGAACGAATGACTCAAAGATTGTTAGAAAAAAAAACCGCAGGATTCCTATTTTCTGCGGGTCAATAGTGCCTCTGCGTTTGATGATTCCCCATAACTATTTCCCATCCAATCGGGGAACTCCTTCCAAAAAACTGCCGCTCAACATTAACTCAGTCATCCGGTCTAATTGGCCGCTGATTTTTAATTTTTTGTCTTTTTGAAAGCGCTCAATATCTGCTGGCAAATTACCCGAAGTATATCCTAATTTACTCAAATATTCAATAGCTTGCCGATCGCTTAACAAGATATCCGCCGACCGAAAAATTGGCACGTATTGCTCGCGCCAAATCTGGGCAAAAGTTTGCCTATCTAAATAGAAAATCCTGCCCCGCGCCGGGTCTCCAATTGCAGCAATACTGTCATTCATTCCCAGCAAAGCCACCGCGTGCGGTAGCTTCTGAGGGCCGTCAAACAGCCAAACTGCTAGCACTCCGGGGCGATTAATTTGCTGAATTTGCTCCCAAGTAGGCGTTAGTTCGATCGCATTTACGCCCAAAGCTCTTGCTGCTATTATTAACTGCGGCATGGAAGTTCCCAAGCGACTCGTGCCGGCAAAACGCGCTACACTCGATTCCGTCGCATCGATTCCCCAACGCTTTAACACTGTTGCTAGCGCCGCCGGCGCGCAACTGCTGTTAGATGTTTGTCGAAATACACCGTTGGGCCGCAAATTATCTATTAAATCAGCGTAAATGGGCGCCATAAAATAGTTTTCAGCGCCTGTAAATCCTCCGAATCCTAACAAGCAAATTAAAATTACTGCGATTACTTGCGATCGCGCTGTAAACCAACTTATACTAAAGCCAATACCGCAGACTCCCATCAACATGACTCGTAGCAAAGTCCAAGTAACTCGCATCCCGTGAAAGCGCCACTCGATCGGCAAAGCTGGCATTTGAGGCAGATTTAGAGCCAGTAGCAGCAAGGCAATATAAAAACCCAAAAAAGCTAGGGCGATCGAATTTCTGCCCTTAAACAAATCGTTAGCCGTCACTCCAGAGCGAATTAACACTCGCCCGAAGCGCATTCCCCAGAGTAACAGCACCGAACCCAGCACCAGCGTCACTACTATTTCCATGAACTCAAAATTTTGTTGCTTAATTATGTTGTAACATTTATGCGATCGACTTAGAGCCCAATCAATAGTGGGAGAGAGGAAGAGTGGGAGAGAGCATTTGACGAGGTTTGGGTTTCGTTTCTCAATTTTCCGCTACAATCGAATAAACAGGATTTATCCAAAATCGAAGCAGGCAAAACAACCATCAATCCTAAAGACTTTGACCTGCATAGCTTGCTCGATATTAAGTTTTACCATATTTTTTTTGATGAGTGTGAATCAATGGTTGACAATCAGATAATTCAGCTACCTAACCCCAAAGGAGATATTGCCATGTTTGCCAACTTAAAGCTGAGAAACCGGATGTTACTGGCATATGCAGTTCACATTGATTTGAAGGCGATTAATTATTAATTATTTTTTTTGTAATTCTAGGAAAATTTTAAGGTGTTTAACTTCAAAGCCACAAAATTAAGAGAGCGTATCCTGTGGGGATATTCCATACCGATTTTGCTTTCAGTTGGAGCGGCTACTTTGGTTTTCTTTAATGCTAAAAAAGTAGAAGAAAAAGCAAAACTGCTAAATAATTCTCATGCTGTTGTTGTAGATTTGAAAGAGCAACAGCTAGGATTTGCAGGTATGCAAAAAGCTGCTCGCGGGTATTTTTTGGCACAAGATAGTGCTTTCTTAACTGAATACAATGAAGCGGTAAACAGCTTTGACCAATTCTATCAGGATTTACTCAAGCTGGTTCAAAACCCACAGCAGCGCCAGCGGCTAGATGAAATGAATGTCTTACAAGATCAGATAGACAACGGCTACAAACAAGTCTTTTCTTTGATCGATCGAGGTAAGCGAGACGAGGGACTTAACTTATGGAAGAGCCAAATTTTACCCAAGCTTCGTCAGGTTGATGCTATAGCTAAGGAGTTTCAAAGCACCGAGCTAAGTATTTTACTCGAACAAGAAAAAAAACAGCTTCAAGCTTTGCAGTTCCTGAGTACAGTGGTGATTTTAAGCACTGCTTTAGCTGGACTTACGGCAATTGCGATCGCTCTGTGGATTGCTTCAGGCATTGCAAAGACAATGAATCAGTCAGTCAATATGATTCTTAGTTCTTCCACAGAGATTGCTGCCACAGTTCAACAACAGGAACGCACAGCCGCACAGCAATCTAGCTCTGTAAATCAAACTACAATCACAATGGATGAGTTGGGGGCTGCTTCCCAACAATCAGCCCAGCAAGCCCAAGCTGGTGCGGAATCTGCACGCCAAGCTTTACAGATCACTGAGAAGGGAACCCTAGCAGTGGAGCAAACCCTGGAATCGATGATAATTTTGAAAGAAAATGTCGGGGCGATCGCGGCACAAATTCTGCAACTGAGCGAACAAACCTATCAGATTGGCAATATCTCTACTGATGTCACAGATTTAGCCAATCAAACAAATATGCTGGCACTGAATGCCTCAGTAGAAGCAGTCCGGGCGGGCGAAAACGCCAAAGGTTTTACTGTCATAGCCACAGAAATCCGCAAACTAGCAGATAAAAGTAAGAAATCAGCAGAGAAAATTAACCGCCTTGTCGATGATATCAAGAATGCGATAAATTCCACCGTAACGGTGACAAAGGAAGGTACTAAAACAGTAGAAGAAGGGACCAAAATCAGTCAAGAAACGGCAGCAGCTTTCTCGGAAGTAGCAAATGCTGTTAACAATGTGGTATTGAACAATCAACAAATTTCTCTAACTGCTCAACAACAAGCAGTTGCTATTAAACAAGTAGTGGATGCGATGAACAGCCTCAACCTAGCAGCAAAAGAAACCGCTAGTGGTATTACTCAAACCAAAGTAGGCACTCAACAATTGAACGATGCAGCTCAAAATCTCAATTCAATTGTCTAAAGGGTGCTCAGTTTTTTGGTATAGCAGACGAGCAATTGATAGCATTGAGTCATGAATTGAGCTCGCTGCCCTCCCACCTTGTTAAACAGTCGGCATAGAAGTCAAAGTGTTCGCAGGCGATCGCATCGCGAAAGCCAGGGCGATCGAATTTCTGGCCTTAAACAAATCCTCTTCTGTAACGGACGATCGAACTAACACCCGCCCGAAACGCATTGCCTAGACTAACAGCGCCGAACCCAGCACCAGGGTCACTACTATTTCTATAAGTTCAGAATATGCTCGCTTAACTAGGTTTTAACACGCTCTGCGATCGACTTGAACCCCAATCAATAGTGGGAGAGAAGAAGAGTGGGGGAGAGAATTTGACGATATTTGGGTTTCGTTCCTCAATTTCTCGCTACAATCGAATAAACAGGATTTATCCAAAATCGAAGCAGGAAAAACAACGATTAATTCTCAAGGCTTGACCTGCATCGCTTGCTCGACATTAACTTTTGTCAGATTTTTGTTGATGAGTCTGAGTCAATGGTTGCGTTAGTAAAGCAAGGAAAGCAAAAAGAAGCGCTGGAATTTTTTTGTCGATAAAAAGGGGCATTAATTATGAATTAGTATTAGGGATTAAATAACTACTTGGGTGAAAAATAGCAGGAAATTATTGAGGCTGCAACTTACCCACAAAAGTCAACAACTAATCAAGGAGTAAAAATGGAAATGTCGCAAAATACTATTCGGCTCAGTAAAGTAGTTCCGTTGGGCTTCGGGTCCATTTTTTTGTTAATGATTACCATCGGATTTGCCACTAAATTGAGTATGGATAATTTAGCCGAAGCTATTGAGTGGCAAACGCACACTTATGTAGTCAAGACAAATTTACAAGCCCTAGAAAAAGATTTAGTGGATGCTGAAACAGGACAGCGGGGGTTTATCTTCGCTGGCAAGGAGGAATTTTTAGAACCTTATAACAATGGTCAAGTAGCCTTTTATACAACAGTAAATGCGACAAAAGAGCTAATAAAAGATAACCCTGAGCAAGTTAAAAACTTGGAGCAAGTTGAAAAGTTGGGCCAGCAAAAACTAGACGAATTAGCGGAAAGTATATCCCTGAAAAGGGCGGGGAAAGAACCCGAGCTAAGAGACTTGGTGCTTTCAGGTAAAGGCAAGATATTTATGGATGAAATCAGGGATAAGCTGGCCGAAATGCTTAAGGTAGAAGATAATCTACTGGTTCAAAGAACAAAAGTAGCAAAACAGTCGGAGCAATTAGCGGCGATTGTTTCGATAGGAGGTACGATTGTTGCTGTAGTATTTGGTTCATTTATTGTATTATTTATTTTTGCTAAAATTATCCGACCAATCAATCAGGTAGCAAATACGATCGCCAGTTCTTCCACAGAGATTGCTGCCACAGTTCAACAACAGGAACGCACAGCCGCACAGCAATCTAGCTCTGTAAATCAAACTACAATCACAATGGATGAGTTGGGGGCTGCTTCCCAACAATCAGCCCAGCAAGCCCAAGCTGGTGCGGAATCTGCACGCCAAGCTTTACAGATCACTGAGAAGGGAACCCTAGCAGTGGAGCAAACCCTGGAATCGATGATAATTTTGAAAGAAAATGTCGGGGCGATCGCGGCACAAATTCTGCAACTGAGCGAACAAACCTATCAGATTGGCAATATCTCTACTGATGTCACAGATTTAGCCAATCAAACAAATATGCTGGCACTGAATGCCTCAGTAGAAGCAGTCCGGGCGGGCGAAAACGCCAAAGGTTTTACTGTCATAGCCACAGAAATCCGCAAACTAGCAGATAAAAGTAAGAAATCAGCAGAGAAAATTAACCGCCTTGTCGATGATATCAAGAATGCGATAAATTCCACCGTAACGGTGACAAAGGAAGGTACTAAAACAGTAGAAGAAGGGACCAAAATCAGTCAAGAAACGGCAGCAGCTTTCTCGGAAGTAGCAAATGCTGTTAACAATGTGGTATTGAACAATCAACAAATTTCTCTAACTGCTCAACAACAAGCAGTTGCTATTAAACAAGTAGTGGATGCGATGAACAGCCTCAACCTAGCAGCAAAAGAAACCGCTAGTGGTATTACTCAAACCAAAGTAGGCACTCAACAATTGAACGATGCAGCTCAAAATCTCAATTCAATTGTCTAAAGGGTGCTCAGTTTTTTGGTATAGCAGACGAGCAATTGATAGCATTGAGTCATGAATTGAGCTCGCTGCCCTCCCACCTTGTTAAACAGTCGGCATAGAAGTCAAAGTGTTCGCAGGCGATCGCATCGCGAAAGCCAGGGCGATCGAATTTCTGGCCTTAAACAAATCCTCTTCTGTAACGGACGATCGAACTAACACCCGCCCGAACCGCATTCCCCAGACTAACAGCATCGAACCCAGCACCAGTGTCACTACTATTTCCATAAGTTCAGAATATGGTCGCTTAACTAGGTTTTAACATTTATGCGATCGTCCGTGGGACAGCGGAGGAGGAGGAGGAGAGAGGGGGAATGGCAGCATTTTTCTTTTGCCTCCTGCCTTCTTCCCTCTTTCTTTAAGCACACCTAAAATTGGCAAAATGTCAAGGGATTTTATCGACTTTTCTCCACCTTAGCCACCAAGTCCCAAACAAGATTTAGCGTGGCAAATAATTCCCCAAATCTCTTGCCACAAACGGCCACATCGGTTGTAATATAGATGTAAGTCACAGCCCGTTAAAGTAATCAACCAACAATTAAGCCGCTCAATATATTCACGCTCCAACGAGCGATGAGTTGTATTGAGCGTGCGTATTAAGGAGCGATCGAAGCTCGTCAGACACCCCAAATATTCAGGAAGAATCATGCCATCAAGATCCGCCAACGATGTAGACGTAGCAGAGCAATATTGGCACTACCTAGAAATATCCAAGGTTGCAACTATCTTAGAAACCAACCTGGAAAGCGGTTTAGAACCGACAGAAGCCAACCATCGCCAACAGAAATTCGGGCCCAACGAACTAACGGTTAAAGCAGGGAAACCAGCCTGGTTAAAATTCATCCTGCAATTTAACCAACCCCTCCTGATCATCTTGCTGAGTGCAGGTTTAATCAAAGCAGTGATTGGAGAATGGCTAAACGCTAGCGTAATTTGGGGCGTAACAACCACCAACGCTACTATTAGTTTCATCCAAGAAGCTGGAGCCGAGAAAAAAATTGAAGCCCTAGCCCAAGCTGTCACCACCGAAGCCACAGTCATTCGGGGCGGCAAAAAATTAAGAATTCCCTCCAAAGAACTCGTAGTCGGTGACTTAGTAATCCTGACTTCCGGCGACAAAGTACCGGCAGACTTGCGCTTAGTGAAAGTGCGCGACTTGCAAATCGACGAATCGGGACTCACCGGGGAATCAGTCGCTGTCGAAAAAGAATTAGGACAATCTGGAGACATAGTTCTGCCAAAAGAAACGCCGCTAGCAGAACGGGATAACATGGCCTATGCCGGCAGTTTTGTCACTTTTGGCCAAGCTAGCGGCATCGTAATTGCGATCGCCAATAAAACCGAAACCGGCAAAATCTCCCAATTATTAGATCGCCACATCGACCTCACCACCCCCTTAACCCGCAAATTCAACCAATTCAGTCAAAACTGGCTGTTATTCGTGTTGGGAATGGCGACCTTGACCTTCGCCGTCAGATTGGGGCGGCCAGTCCCTGCGGGGGTTTCAGCCTTTAAAGAAGCAGTCGAACCCGCTGTCGCCCTGATTGTCGGCGCAATTCCCGAAGGCTTACCCGCCGTCATTACCGTCACCCTAGCCGTAGGCGTTTCCCGGATGGCAAATCGCCACGCGATCGTCCGCAAATTGCCCGCAGTGGAAACCCTCGGCGGCGCTACAGTCATCTGTTCCGACAAAACCGGAACCTTGACGGAAAACCAAATGACGGTGCAAGAAATCTATTCTGGTGGCGAATCCTACTCGGTTACGGGTACGGGATACAGCCCCGAAGGTGAAATTCAACTCAACCAACTGCCAATTACTGTCAGCCAAACTCCAACTTTGCAAGAATGTTTGCAAGCTGGACTCCTTTGCAACGACTCTCACCTGGAATTCAAAGACGATAATTGGATTGTCGTCGGAGATCCGACAGAAGGAGCGTTAATTGCTGCGGGCAAAAAAGCTGATTTGAGCCAGCAAATTTTGTCCAAGTCAATGCAGCGGCTGGATTCAATTCCCTTTGAATCTCAGTTTCAATACATGGCGACGCTGCACCGAACTCCCAGTGGCAAAATTTTGTACGTCAAAGGTTCCGTAGAATCAATTCTCGGCCGCTGCGGTTCCAGTCTCGACACTCAAGGAAATCCGGTAGAAGTCGATCGCGCACAAATTCACCACCAAGTCGATGAAATGGCAAAGCAAGGCTTGCGCGTCTTGGCTTTAGCGAAAAAGCCAGTACCCCAAAGCCAAAATTCCGTCGATCACTCGGATTTGGAGTCAGGGCTGATTTTCTTGGGACTGCAAGGCATGATTGACCCACCGCGGGCAGAAGCGATCGCAGCCGTCCAAGCTTGTCAAACCGCCGGCATCCAAGTCAAAATGATTACCGGCGACCACATCGCTACAGCCAAGGCGATCGCCCGCCGCATGGGATTCCGCAAAACGAAACACCACAGAGAACTTGTAGCCTACACCGGCGCTCAACTCGCCGAAATGAGCAAGCAGGAACTCGGCGAAGCTGTAGAAGCCGGCTCAGTTTTTGCCCGCGTCGCCCCCGAACAAAAACTCCGCCTCGTAGAAGCTTTGCAGCAAAAAGGCGAAATCGTGGCGATGACGGGAGATGGCGTTAACGACGCGCCAGCGCTGAAACAAGCGGATATCGGCATTGCGATGGGTAGCGGTACGGAGGTTTCTAAGGAAGCCGCCGACATGATTCTTACCGATGATAACTTTGCGTCGATCGAATCTGCTGTCGAAGAAGGGCGATCGGTTTACAAAAATCTGCTCAAAGCAATCAGCTTCATTCTCCCAGTCAACGGCGGAGAATCGATGACAATTTTGCTCAGCACGCTCCTCGGTCGAGAATTGCCGATTTTGTCGCTACAAATTCTCTGGCTGAATATGCTCAACTCGATCACCATGACTGTGCCTCTGGCTTTCGAGCCCAAGTCAGCGGGAGTGATGAAACAGCAGCCCCGACCGGTAAACGAAGCTTTCCTCACCGGAAATCGGATCAAGCGGATCATCGCTATTTCTCTTTACAACTGGACTCTGATTTTCGGAATGTTTGAATGGGTGCGCCAAGCGGATTGGGGAACTTTGGCACTGGCCCGCACGATGGCGATTCAAGCTTTGGTAATGGGGAGAATTTTTTACCTGTTGAGTCTCAGCCAGTTGTTGCCTTCTTTGATTGCTAAGTTTAGCGGTTCTAAGGAAGAAGTTAGCGGCGCTCCCGCTCTCGGTGTGGGAATTGTCCTGGCGGTGATTTTGCAGATCATCTTTGCTAATTCTCCGTTTGTCAATCGCATATTTGAGACGGCTCCGATGAATCTGGATCAGTGGCTGATTTGTTTCGGAGTCGCGCTACCGATGATCGGTGTTGCTCTCTGGGTCAACCGCTTTGACCCGCCCAACTAAGTTGCTGCACGAAGAAAGTGCGATCGAACTTGTAGGTACTGCCACCGATTAGTAATTTCGGGTGTTCAGAAACCCGGTTTCTTGAAGAAACCGGGTTTCTCTGTTTTACAGAAATCGAACCTGAAAGCCCGCGTCATATCATATCCGTTAAATTACTTACGATTAAGCGCCAATTTTAGTCCACCACTGAAAACCCGTTAACCCTTTGAAAACAGCAGTTTCGTAAAGCTTTAATTATTTCTGTATAACAGACTACAATTAACCCTTAAAAAAGTAGAGAGATATTAACAAAGTAAATGTGCGCGGGAGGCGATATTTGTCGCTTATTGACAAGAGATTTGAATGACCCCCGATCACCCTTCGCTACAGCCTTTGCCCAGCGAGTCTTAGTTTGAAGCAGTTTTGATAAGCAAACCAGATCGCTCTTCCCAACGGCTCCTTATCGAGAGCGCCGTCCCAAAAGATTTACTTATCAATTGAATTTAATAATTGTTTTATAATTTCCGCAACAGTACGGTAAGCTAATAACGAAGCCAAGAAAATGTACGGCTCGCAAAAAGTGAGTTCAGACAACTCGGCAGATCGAAATATCGATATTAATCAAACCAGTCAAATCAGCAGGGATAGTTTAAAGACTTATACTAGCTATAAATCTTTTGCTCCCTCCTGCCAACCAGCGCTCAAAACAGTTAGCTAAACCCAATTAGCGAACAGCAAAAAAGCGCGTTGATAACCTTCAGTGAATGTTGTTACAGAAGATTATGAATTGCAGCGAGGCTAGGCTATGACAAGATTTTCAGATGAATTTTCTGCGCTTTCTCGGCGTAAATTTATCATCAAAGCAGGTGCATCTGCCCTGGGTTCAATACTGCTCAAAGGTTGTTTGGGAAATCCTCCAGAACCCGGTGCAACTGCAGGTGCTGACGGCGCGATACCCGCAGCAACCTCAGTAGTGGCTGTTGCCAACGAGAAAAGAGTCGAAGGAATTGAAAGCACTAAAATCACATTGGGATATATCCCGATCGTCGAAGCAGCACCTTTAATCATTGCCCAAGAAAAAGGCTTTTTTGCCAAATACGGCATGACTGAGGTAACAGTTGCTAAGCAAGCCAACTGGGGATCTGCCAGAGATAACCTAGAAATTGGATCGGCAGGCGGCGGCATTGACGGCGGCCAGTGGCAAATGCCGATGCCTTATCAAATTAGTCAAGGTCTGATCACCAAAAACAGCGTCCAAATCCCCATGTATGTTCTAGCCCAGTTGAACACTCACGGAAATGGAATTGCGATCGCGGCCAAACACCAAGGCAAAGGCCTCGGACTTAAACTAGATCAAGCGGCCCAAGACTACATCAAAGGCCTCAAACAAGCAGGTACTCCCTTCAAAGCAGCCTACACCTTCCCCAAAGTCAACCAAGACTTTTGGATTCGCTACTGGCTGGCAGCTAACGGCATCGATCCCGACACAGAGGCCGAGTTGCTAACAGTACCCGCTGCCCAAACCGTCGCCAACATGAAAACTGGAAGTATGGACGCTTTCAGCACCGGCGACCCCTGGCCGCTGCGGATTGTCAAAGAAAACATCGGTTTCATGTCCGCCCTCACCTCCGAAATTTGGAAAGCACATCCAGAGGAATATCTAGCAATTCGCGGCGACTGGGTAGACAAACACCCCAAAGCCACCGAAGCCTTACTCGCAGGACTAATTGAGGCGCAGCAGTGGTGCGACAAGCCCGAACATCGAGCCGAATTAGTCGCCATTACTTCTGGAAGAAACTTCTTTGACGTATCTCCGACGGTTTTGACGCCTCCTTATCAAGGCAATTATGTTATGGGCGACGGCAAACCAGACATCAACGACTTCAAGATGAGTCCGCTGTACTGGAATGATGGCGTCGGCAACGTTTCCTATCCCTACAAGAGTCACGATTTGTGGTTCTTAACCGAAAGCGTGCGCTGGGGTTTCCTGCCGACAAAAACCTTGGCAGACAAAAAGACAATCATCGATAAAGTCAACCGAGAAGATATCTGGAAGAAGGCAGCTAAATTAGCCGGAGTTGCTGATGCTGACATTCCGAAAAGTACGTCTCGCGGCGTTGAAAAGTTCTTTGACGGCAAAGAATTCAACCCGGAAAATCCCGAAGCTTATCTCAAGAGTTTGGCAATTAAAAAAGTGTGATGGGGTCTTAGCTTCCCATAATTTAGTCTCGAAATTTAGTCTCGAAAATACACATCACCAGAGATAGGAGATTAGCAGCATGGCTGTAAGTACAAGTCGGAGAGGCGGCAATGCACAAGGAGCATTTGGCGAGTTGTGGAAGAAGAATTCTCCAAATATCTTGCCGCCAATTTTGGGAATAATTGGATTTCTATTAGTTTGGCAATTCCTGTCGAGCACCGGACTGATCAAACTACCGGGACCGATAAGTGTTTGGACTGACGAACGGACGCGGATATTGTTGCTGTATCCTTTCATGAATTCCAAAACCTACGGAATCGGCTTGTTTTGGCAAACTTTGGCTAGTTTGGAACGGGTGGCAAAAGGCTACACTCTAGCCGCTGCTGTGGGAATTGCTGGGGGTGTTTTGGTAGGTACGAATCCCTTCTTGAACAAGGCTTTAGATCCGATTTTCCAGTTTTTGCGGATGGTAGCGCCTTTGGCTTGGGTGCCGATCGCCCTGGCTGCACTGCAACAAAACGAACCTGCTGCTTTGTTCGTAATTTTTATCACTTCAGTGTGGCCGATTTTAATCAACACGGCTGAAGGTGTTCGCCAAATTCCCGACGATTACAACAACGTGGCGAAAGTCCTGCAACTGACTCGGAAAGAGTATTATTTAAATATTTTGTTTCCGTCGGCACTTCCCTACATCTTCACAGGATTGAGAATTGCGATCGGTTTGGCTTGGCTGGCGATTATTGCAGCGGAAATCGTGATGTCGGGGATTACGGGTATCGGCTTCTTTATTTGGAATGCTTACCAGCAAAACTACATCAGCGAAATTCTGTTAGCGGTGTTCTACATTGGGGCTGTTGGTTTGTTGCTCGATCGCATGATGGCTTGGTTGCAGCAAAAGATTGCTCCCCCTCAAGGAAAGTAGCTAATTGGATGGGTTAACGGTTGACGGGTGAGGGTTGACGGTTGACAATTGACTCTTACAGGAATTACGAACTCAGAGGCTAAGAAACCAGTTTTTTAAACTATTTTTGAGGGATTCAACAAAGTAGTTTGGTTAGTTTAAAAAGCAGTTTTATGCATCCAGAAATGTATTAACTATTAGCTGTTATATATCAACAGCTAATAGTCCACAGCAAACAGCGAACAGCGAACAGTCAACAGTCAACAGTCAACAGTCAACAATCAATATCTAGCGAAATAACAAACCTACAAAAAAGGCAAGAAAATCATGTCTGTTTTGATTGCAGTAGAACAACTAGAAAAAGTCTTTAATCTCTCAGATGGCGGGACATACATAGCCCTTAAAGGCATCGATCTGGAAATTAAAAAAGGCGAATTTATCTCCTTAATTGGACACTCCGGCTGCGGCAAATCTACGCTGCTAAATATGGTCGCAGGTTTGGATATGCCGACATCCGGATTGGTGACAATTGAAGGGCAAAGAATCACCCAGCCAGGCCCCGATCGCATGGTAGTATTCCAAAACTATTCCCTGCTACCTTGGCGGACGGTCAGAGAAAACATTACCCTAGCCGTAGACTCGGTAATGAGCGGCTTACCCAAAGCGGAACGCCTCGAAATCATTCAAAAACACATCGACATGGTGGGCTTGACGCCCCACGCTGAGAAGCAACCCGCACTGCTGTCGGGCGGACAAAAACAGCGCGTGGCGATCGCCCGTGCTCTGGCCCTGCGCCCCAAACTGTTACTCTTAGACGAACCCTTCGGCGCTTTGGATGCTTTGACTCGCGGCAACTTGCAAGAAAAGTTGATGGAAATTTGCCAAGAGTACGAAATCAGCGCCCTGATGGTAACGCACGACGTGGATGAGGCCGTGTTGCTGAGCGATCGCATCGTCATGCTCACTAACGGCCCAGAATCGAAGATTGGCGGCATTCTCGAAGTAGACATCCCCCGCCCCCGCAAACGGATGGAAGTAGTCTCACACCCCAGCTACTACGCTCTACGTAGCGAAATGATTTACTTCCTCAACCAGCAGAAGCGCGTCAAAAAACTGCGGGCGCGGAAAGTACCCGCGATCGCCCGTCACGGCCTGGAAAAAGTCAACCTCGAACTCGGCTTTATTCCCCTCGCAGCCTGTGCTCCCCTCGCTGTCGCCAAAGAAAAAGGCTTTTTTGCCAAGCACGGCCTAGATGAAGTCCACCTCGTGCGGGAAACAAGCTGGCGCGGCATCGTAGACGGCATCGCCGCAGGTTACTTAGACGCAGCTCAAATGCCCTCTGGGATGGCGGTGTGGTTGAGCTTGGGAGGCCACCAAGAGAAGCCGATTCCGACGGTTACAGCCCTCACCATGAGTCGCAATGGCAACGGAATTACGCTCGCGAGGCGCTTTTACGACCAAGGCATCTACACTCTGGCAGACTTTAAAAAAATGCTCCAGAGAACGCCCGCGCAAACGCACCGTATGGGAATCGTTCACCCTTCTTCGATGCACAACCTGTTGCTGCGTTACTGGCTGGCTTCCGGTGGCATTGACCCGGATCGCGATGTGTTGCTGAAAAATATCCCACCGGCTCAGATGATCGTTGACTTGCAGGGCGGCACTATTGACGGTTTCTGCGTCGGCGAACCTTGGAACTTGCGGGCCTCGATGGAAGGAGTCGGCTTTACGGTGGCTACAGATTTGGAACTGTGGCCGGGGCATCCGGGAAAAATTTTGGGGGTGCGGGAAGACTGGGCAAATGCTTATCCCAACACTCACATTGCTCTAGTCAAAGCTTTGCTCGAAGCTTGCAACTATTGCGCCGATCCAAATCACGCCGCCGAGGTTTCGGAAATAGTCGCGGGAAGGGAGTACGTCGCTACTGATAAGAGTTACATCCAACTCGGCGACCCGCAATCAGTTGCTTGCAACCTCGATACTCCGATGCGGGAATACGCCCACCACTTGTTTTCTGGAGAGGGGGTGAATCGCCCAAGCCGCACCGAACAACTGTGGCACATGGTGCAGATGGCGCGCTGGGGCGATACTGTGTTCCCGCGCAACTGGGTGGAAATTCTGGAACGGGTGGTGCGAGTCGGTGCGTTCAGCACGGCGGCGCGAGAGCTGGGGATGGCTGATATTAATTACACTCGCGGTTCTCTCAGCTTGTTTGACGGCTCGGTGTTTAATGCTGACGATCCGATCGGCTATCTCAACAATCTGGCGATCAAACGCGATTTCACGATGGCGGAAGTTGTACTCGATTCCGGCCGCAGAGCTGCTTAGAGCGGTTTTTAGTTGGATAAAAACAGGGTAATTGCTAATTATTAGTTTTTGGTTTTTAGCTATTAATTGTTAACTGCTAATTCTACTTAGTAATTGCCTCTTCATTCTTCCCTATTGCCTCTTCATTCTTCCTTCGCAAATCACCCAATCACAATTTCCCAAACCCATGATTAATACTTCTCTCAACCAGACAAACACCAAAACTCAAATCCAGCGGGGAAAAGGCCGCCGCCAGCCTTTTTTGGTGATGGACAATGTTTACAAAGAATATCCAAACGGTTACAGGGCTTTAGAAAACGTCAATCTGACTGTAGCTGAGGGAGAGTTTATTACTCTGATCGGACACTCGGGCTGCGGCAAATCAACACTGTTAAATATGGTGTCGGGTTTTAGCCATCCGAGCCAGGGCACCGTGTCGATTAACGGGCAGCGGATTACGAAGCCTGGCCCCGATCGCATGGTGGTGTTTCAGGGTTACGCTTTGCTGCCTTGGCGGACGGTGTTTGAAAACGTTTATCTGGCGGTTAATGCTGTATTTCCGAATAAGTCGAAGGTAGAAAAAAATGCGATCGTCAAAGAGCATTTGGCGATGGTGGGATTGACAGAAGCTGCTGAGAAAAGACCGCCGCAAATTTCGGGGGGGATGAAGCAGCGGGTTTCGATTGCCCGCGCCTTGGCAATTCGCCCGAAAGTGCTGATTTTAGACGAACCTTTTGGTGCTC
The DNA here is from genome assembly GCF_036701115.1 of Microcoleus sp. Pol1C5. Taxonomy (NCBI): domain Bacteria; kingdom Bacillati; phylum Cyanobacteriota; class Cyanophyceae; order Oscillatoriales; family Microcoleaceae; genus Microcoleus; species Microcoleus sp. Pol1C5. The sequence continues at coordinate 124,522 of NZ_JAUBQE010000005.1, forward strand.
TGGACGCAATTACTAAGGAGGAATTGCAGGAAGAGTTGCTGAAAATCTGGAACGATCACCGCTGTACGGTGCTGATGATTACTCACGATATTGATGAAGCGCTGTTTTTGGCCGATCGACTGGTGATGATGACTAATGGCCCATCGGCGACAATTGGCGAAGTTTTGGAGATTCCTTTTCCGCGTCCGCGCGATCGGGTTCAAATGATGGAAGATCCGGAATACTACAATTTGCGGAACTACGCTTTAGATTTCCTGTTCCGTCGTTTTGCACACGATCACGATGCTTAATCAGTTGGCAAATCAAAGTTAAAGAGGAGAATTATGAGACTTCTCGAAAAATTTTAATTCTTGTGCGGAGTAGGCTTTGGGCATCCTGCCGGCCCAAGACGAGCTTTTTTGCAGAAGTCTATTGAAAAGTTGAAGCCCCAGTGTTCCCCGGTTTCAGGGGAACATCGCTAGGGGCGCAATTTTCCCGATCCGGTTGGGTAAACTGAAGCTTAATGGTGGGCGATAAGTTTTTTCGGACGTTCGGATCTTTTTCCGATATTTTACGTCTACCAGCGAAGAGACCCGATTGCCTAGCTGTCGGTAAGCTGGCATGAACAGAGCCCACCTTCGATCGAGGGTGGGCTTCTTCTTCATGTTATTAACTGTTTTTGGGCGATCGGTGGTTGGTGCATTCCACCCTGGGAACTGGCACACTGCAGGAACGCTGATCGGTGTTTCATGAATTAAGGCTTTTGTCAATATAGCGGTTTTCAGTTGACTGAGGTACAGATATCGGGTAGGGAAACGGTTTAGCCTAAGTCCGGGGCGGGGTTCTGTAACTTTTAACAATTTGTATAAGACTGATGATTGTAGCAACACTTTTTTAAATTTGTATTACTCAGGTTTGCACGGAAAACTCCTCTGGGTCAATATCCCAATTTACCCAGCGAATTGCTTCTTTAGCAGATGTCACATCAGGCGGCACTCGCAACGCATGAATGAATCCCGTGCTCGGACAAGTCATTTTTAACAAATAAATCGGCTCGACATCGGCGTTATCAATTTTTAATAGCGTGTATTCTTGCCAAGTATCTAATTTTACTGCTTGCAATTGTTGGCAAATGCGATCGTAACCAATTGTCTCAATTAATACTCGACGCAGTTCGGCATTTGATTCGGATAGAAGCCATTCTGCTTGCCACAAATCGGGGTGTACTTTTCCGTATTTTTCGGGTAACTTAACGCCGTGGTGAAAGTATAAACTGTAGCCGTCCGCAAATGCGATCGCCGGTTCTCCTTCAGCGTGTAGCTCGTTGGCGCTGTCAAAGCGAAGGTGCAGGGGGCGATCGCAAACTAAGCAAATGTTCTCAAACGGAAATATCCAGCCGCAATCCTCGAACAACTGTTGCTTGCAGTGAAGTAATTCTTGGGCTTTTTGGTCGAGAGTGATACCAAATTTCGAGATCGCAAATTCAGTAAAATGGATTTCCTTCACCAAATCCGTAGGGGTTAGTGGCTGTAGATAGTTAGAATACAATCGAGACTCAGATTGGGGCGATTCAGGGTAATTTATTGCCAATTCCTGAAGTTCTGACACGAGTGTGCAATCGGTATCCGGCTCTAGTATTATTTGATGGCACAGCTCCTTCCAAAACATCCGACTCAATCCTACATCCACCGATTGAAATAACTCCTTAAGCAACGACTTTCCCCATCCTAAATTACCAGTCGCCTTTAGCGATATTTGATTTTGCGACATACAGTCAATTTTGAGTTGTTTGAGAAAATTTAAATTAGCTACCGCCGGGCTGCTGCAAACAATAACTTGGGGTGCTTTGTGACCAATAGCTACATAAATATTTTTCACGGTTTCTGTAGCTTTTTTAGCATCAATTGGCGTCGTGGAGAGCATCAGGTACTTCTGTGTAAGTTCGAGCGACAGATTTAAGTCAGTAATTGGATTTTCGCAGAGACGCAGTACAGTCAGGTTGGTGAGTCCCAACAGCGGAGTGATGTCGGTAATTGGATTGCATTGAAGATTCAGGTCTGTCAGGTTGGTAAGTCCAGACAGCCCACTTATATCGGTAATTGGATTGTCGCAGAGACCCAGTATGGTCAGGTTGGTGAGTCCTGACAGCGAAGTGATGTCGGTAATTTGATTTTGGCTGAGCCGCAGTACGGTCAGGTTGGTGAGTGTTGACAGCGGAATTATATCGATAATTTCATTGCAACAGAGTTCCAGTACGGTCAGGTTGGTGAGTCCTGACAGCCCAGTTATATCGATAATTTGATTGTTTTCGAGACCTAGTCGGGTCAGGTTGGTGAGTCCAGACAGCGCAGTTATATCGATAATTTGATTGCGGTCCAGAGCCAGGTCTGTCAGGTTGGTGAGTCCCAACAGCCCAGTGATGTGGGTAATTTGATTGTCGTAGAGATTCAGGTAGGTCAGGTTTGTGAGTGCCGACAGCCCACTGATGTCGGTAATTTCATTTTGGTAAAGATTCAGGTGTGTCAGGTTGGTGAGTGCCGACAGCCCACTGATGTCGGTAATTTCATTTTCCGAGAGCTCCAGTTTGCTCAGGTTAGTGAGTGCCGACAGCCGAGTGATGTCGGTAATGTGATTGCAGTAGAGATTCAGAGATGTCAGGTTAGTGAGTGCCGAAAGCGGAGTAATATCGGTAATTTGATTGCTGCCGAGATTCAGAGATGTTAGGTTAGTGAGTGCCGAAAGCGGAGTAATATCGGTAATTTCCTTGTAGTTAAGATTCAGTTCAGTGAGGTTTGAAAGTATCCGATCGGCTTCATTGCAGTCAGAAGTGCCAGCCTTGTTTAACAGCACTTCAATTGTATATATTGCCTCTTCTGAAAGACTATCTTTGTGTTTGCACCATTCACCAAAGCTACTGAGATTAATTGGTTGGTTTGTTTGTGGGTCTGACATGATAAATTCTGATTTTAGTTTGGTAAAATTTCAGGCCGGCAGGGGTTTAAACCCCTGCCGGCCTGTGTGGCAATTAAAAATCTTCAAGTTTGCACGCTAAACTCCGCTGGATCGATATCCCAATTTACCCAGCGAATTGCTTCTTGAGCCGTTAGCGAAGCCCTCGAAGAGGATCGCACATTTGGCGGCACTCGCAAAGCGTGAATGTGTCCCGTACTCGGACAAGTCATTTTTAACAAATAAACTGGCTTTGCATTACCCACCCAATCAAAATCATCGTCAAACTCGATGCTTAAAAGAGTGTATTCCTGCCAACTATCTAATTCTGTCACCGCTAATTCTTGACAAATGCGATCGTAAGTAATTCCCTGAATTAATGCCCGCCGAACTTCCGCATTCTGTTCCTTCAACACCCACTTAGACTGCCACTGATCCGGGTGCAGCCTGCCGTACCATTCCGGCAAAATCACGCCGTGATAGGCGTAAATCGAAACACCGTCGGCAAATTGTACCGCTGGTTTTCCTTCGGCGTGCAAGCGGTGGTTGCTGTCAACGGAAAGTGCGATCCTCTTCGAGGGCTTCGCTAACGGCTTTTGGCAGATAATGCAAACTTTTTCATAGGGATAAATCCAGCCGCAATCCTGCACAATGGATTTAAAAACAATCCAATTTCTGCCGTAGGAATGAGTTAAATTAAAAACCGAAATCCAAAAATCCAACAGACTGCCAAATGATTTCCGGTGCTTTTTTGCCGATCGCACTGTAAGCCGATTTAATTGTTTCCGCAGCTTGTTCTGGCGTTAGTTTTTTAACCTTAGTCTGCGACATACCTCCAACCTTGCGGTTCATATTCGCGCTGAATTCGCACCATCCAATTACCTTCGGGAATGGCGATCGCATGGTGTTCTTCGTGACTCAATAAAGCTGTCGGTGAAAGCACCCGCAAGTACAGAGTGCCGTCTTTTTCGTAGAGTTCAGCTTGTCCCTCAATAATCTGGTGAGAATGTCCGGTGACTTCACCTTCGGCGAGAGTTAGGTGAGGTTTTTTTTCTCCTTCGATTTTCGGTACGGGAGTGAGAATTACGTCGCCTTGTCGGATGGGTTGCATAGGTTTTTTCTAAATTTTGTTTTCTGGTGTCGGTCGATCGAGCTTTTCTACCGTAATTTAATACTACATTTGTAATACATGGCTGTCAAGAACCACAAACCAAATTCCACTTTTTCTCTATACCGCAGTAATCCCGCGCCGAAACTCCTTAACTGCTTCAACCCTAGAAGCCATCAGCAAGCAGCGAGACAGTAGGTTGATGTCTAAACCGGGCAGAACTTCGCTTTGGTCAATTTTTTCATATCCGTGCGATCGCAAATGATACAGCCCAAATACTCCATCCTCCCAAAACCAAACTTCAGGGACTCCCAAGGCTTGGTAACGATTCAACTTGCTTTCGTTGTCGCTAGTATATACAACTTCGATCGAGAGGTCTGCAATGCCTCCCGATGCTTTGCCAATTAAGTAAGATTGGTCTGCTTGTGCGGAGGCTTTTCCTTCTTTTTCCTGGGTAAAGCTTCCTGTGGGCGTAAAATCGATTTCTTTTTCTACAAAATACGTACCTAGCAACAGGGCGATGACACCGCTGAAGACTTCATGTTCTTGCGAAACTGCCAAGATTTCTACCTGACCTTTGAAATAAAAAAGTCGGATGTCGGGGGAATCCGAAAACCCTTGCTCGATTAGCTTAAATTGTTGCCAATCAATCCCGGAGTGAATTAGGCGCTGGTCTTTTGGTTTGTCTAAGGTTGCTGTCATGGCACGACCTCATTTAAATATTTTATAGCAATTTTAATTCGCACAATTTTGCAAGCACATTTGTATGGTGCGTCCGATCCAAAAAATCTGTTTAAATCGAAACTAGCGATCTCTGACACACCATACAAGTTGATTTAACTATTATATTATCCTTCAAATGCGGCAACCGAAACTCGATCGCGCCCTGCTTCTTTCGCCCGATAAAGCGACTCATCGGCGATCGCAATTAGCGCCCCCGGCTGCGACATCGGCGCCGGAATGCAGCAAGCTACACCCAAACTCAGCGTCACATATTCGCTGACAGCAGACTTAGCATGAGGTATGTGCAAACCCCGCACCTGTCGTGCGATCATTTCAGCTACGCAAGTGGCACCTTCAATATCCGTATTCGGCAAAACTACTACAAATTCTTCTCCACCGTAACGCGCTACTAAATCTGCCGCCCGCTTTACCGAATGCTGGATTACTGTCGCCACTTGCCGCAAACATTCATCCCCCGCTTGGTGACCGTAAGTGTCGTTGTAAAGTTTGAAATAATCAATGTCGCACATAATCAAAGACAGCGGTGCTTCTTCCCTTGCCAAACGCCGCCATTCCGTATCGAGGTATTCATTAAAAGAGTGGCGGTTTCTTACCTCAGTCAAACTGTCGTAATTTGCCAAATACTGCAAGGCTCGATTCACTGTTTCTAACTGCTGTTTCTGCTGCTGCAACTGACGGTTGAGCTCCGCCAACTGCTGTTCGGCTGAGTGCGATCGCAACAAATTTCTCACCCTAGCGAGCAATTCCCTCTCGTCAAAAGGCTTTGAAATATAATCGTCAGCACCCGCATCCAAACTTTCGATTCGAGATTCCATCCCCGATCGCGCTGTCAAAAATATTACCGGAGTAGATTTCAATTCTGGCGTGTTCCGAATCTCCTTGAGCAAATCCAGTCCGTTTTGTCTGGGCATGATTTGGTCGCTAACAATCAAATTTGGCTGCAAACTTTTGGCTTTTTCTAAACCTTCAACCCCGTCCCTCGCCACGGCGACTCGATAGTACGGAGTTAATAAAGTTTGGAGGTAAGCCAGCAGAAAATTGTTGTCTTCTACTACCAGCAACAGCGGTAATTCTCTGCTGTCACTTGTTAATTGTTCCAAATAATTTTTGTCGTCCAAACTGCTAGGTTCCGGTAGCAGGGCATGGGGTGTGGTTGCCCGAATATTTCCCGATCCCCACTCTCCGGAGCCGAATCCAGTCAGTCCAGCCAATTGGGCGATCGCGCTCACCAACTGATTCGCTTCCACCGGCTTCGACAAATGCCTCTGAAACCCTGCCTCCAGCGCCGATGCCGAATCTTCTTCCTCGATGCCTCCCGTCAGCGCCACTGCGGGCAGCAGTTGCCTGTGCTCGGACATTTCCATTGCTCTGATGCGGCGGATCAAATCGCAGCCGTCGGCTCCGGATACCGTCATATCGCTCACCAACACGTCGGGCCGCGACTGTTGCAACTCCGCCATCGCTTCGCAGGCGCTACCCACCGCTGTTACCTTGGCTCCAAATGCTTCGAGGCCTGTTTTGAGAAATTGGCGGATCTCGGCGCTGCTTTCGACTACCAAGACTTGCTTTCCCGCTAGGGGTTTGGAAACCGATCCGGGTCTGCTTTCCCTTTGGGCGATCGCAGCAGTGCGATCGTCGGGTGCATTTTTGTTGTCGCTCGGTAGCAGCACCCCAAAGGTCGCCCCCTGACCGAGGCCGGGACTCGAAGCCCAAACAGTTCCCCCGTGCAGTTCCACCAAGTGCCTCACAATTGAGAGCCCCAGCCCCAGCCGATTTTGTTCCTTATTCTGGAAGCTGTCTGCAGGGCGGAAGTAGTCAAAGATGTGTGGCAGAAATTTGGGGTCGATGCCGCAACCGCTGTCGCTGACCCGAATCAAGACCCCCGACGGAGTAGGCTCGATCCACACTTGCACTGGGTATGGTGTCGATTCTGGGGTGAATTTTATGGCGTTTGCAAGGAGGTTCCAGACTACTTGCTGCAATCGTTCTGCATCTGCCAAAACGTAGCTGACGGCTGGGTCGAAATGTTTTTCTAAGCGGAGGTTTTTGGCATCGGCGGCGGGACGCAGAGTGTCGATCGCCGATTCTATGATAGACGGGAGGTGAACTTGGCCGATGTTCAGGCACACTTTCCCTCGCAGCAACCGCGAGAGGTCGAGCAGATTGTCTATTTGTCGGTTTTGTAATTTGGCGTTGCGCTCGATGATTTCCAAAGCGCGGCTGGTGGTGGCTTCGTTTAAATTGCGCGATCGGGCTAGCTGCGCCCATCCCAAAATCGCGCTCAGGGGCGATCGCAGTTCGTGGGAGGCGATCGCCAGAAATTCGTCTTTTGCCCGGTTGGCTTCGGCTTGGGCGGCTTCAACGGCTTTGCGATCGGTGATGTCGAATCCGATCGCCAAATACTGACAGGGTTTTCCCTTACAGTCCAACAGTGGAACTACTGTTGCGTACACCCAATAATCAGTTCCATTCTTAGCTTTACTCTGAATGTCTCCTTGCCAAACTTCACCTTTGGCAACAGTTGACAGCAGATTTTTGATTAATTCCGAAGATTTATATTCCGAATGGAGGATGCCGAAGTGGCTGCCGATTAGTTCAGCGCGGGAATAGTTGGAGATGGAGGAAACTTGTTCGCTGACATAGTTGATAATTCCTCGCGCATCAGTCCTCACCGCAAGTGCCGATCGGTCGAGCGCTATTTTAAAATCTAAACATTCTTGTAGCGACGAATCTACTTCTTTTGTCGTAGATAATTTATCGAGCCGATCGGACGCTTTTTGTTGCTGGCGATCGGGCTTATCCTTACTCCGTTGTTGGATTTCCATTGTTTCTATCTTCCCCTGACGGCTGACACCTAATCTACTCGCATCCTGATTCATTATCACAATTTTCTTTCCCGCGCCTGCGGGTGCAATACTTTGCATTTCTTTATCTTCCGGAAAAATTGGCAGGTACCACATCCACTCGGGAGTCAACTCAATTTTTGTTTATAGTTGGCTAAAGTTTGTCAATCTGAGGACTGATTTTTTCATATCTAGCCGATCATCGGCTGCTTGCTAATTCCCTTTTCTATTTTAGATTTTATATATTACTATGTGGAATTACTGACAAATTTAGGGTATGGATCATGCACCTAAAGTTGGATTCTTGTTTGAAACGGGTATCATAAGCGTCAACTTTTGTCTCACAATTACTCCCGGTAGCTGGCACAAAGTCTCGTATTCGGCTGGCTTTTGGGTCTGTGGCATTCTGTCTCATCTGCACTGAAAGACAATATGTGCAGGGCTAGAAAGTTCCCAAATCAGGGGCGGGTTGGGGTACACTCAGTCCCTATCTGGCGATCGTCCGTAACTTATTTGAAATTATTTTATTCTACATCTTGACAGGTCTGTAGATTTTTTGTATTATCAATGTAACATACATTGAGATAAGAGAACCGCCCAACTGCATTGACGCACTCAACTATTAACAATTTGAGGAAAATTTTCTGTGAATTTAGACGCTGTACGCGAGCAATTTGAACAAATAGCCTTTGATTATGACGGTTTAATTCCCCGCCTCATTCCGCGCTATGGCGAGCAACACGATGTAATATTGCAGTTAATCACTTCTGAAACTAATGCTAACATAAAAGTTCTGGATTTAGGCGCGGGGACAGGCATACTGTCGGCAATGATTTTGTCAGCATTTCCTCAAGCAAATGTCCTAGCCTTTGACATCGCCGAAAATATGCTGAAAATTTGCCAAACTAACTTGTCCGCTTTCCGAGAAAGGCTGACCTTGCAGCAAGGAAACTTTGCCGAAGATGATTTCGGCAGCGGTTACGATTTGGTAGTTTCTGGGTTGGCAATCCACCACCTCGACAGCGCAGGTAAACAACAGCTATTTCCCAAACTTTTCCACTCGCTGAATCCAGGGGGAATCTTGCTAATTCGAGATATTGTCACAGGTGCAACTCCCCGGCTGACTGAGCAATATGAACAGTTGTGGCGGCAGTACATGAAAGCTAACGGAGAAGATGATGCAGCCTGGTTTAAAAAATATCGAGAAGAAGATATTCCCTCCTCTGTGGAAGAGCAGACACAGTGGCTTGCAGAAGCTGGTTTTGCAGACGCAGGATGTCACTGGCGCTATCTAAATTTTGCTATTTTTGGCGGAGTTATACCCAGGTAAAATGCCTTCGACAGAAGGCAAAGTTTTTGATAATTATCAAAAGATCAAGCTCGTCAAAAATGGCACTCCTAACACTTTTTTTATTCCCGGAGGCAGAACCTATTTCTCTAGGTGCTTAAGAGCGCACATTACCTCTATAATTCGCGCGTAAGACCATTTCTATATCCAGAAAAATTTTTCCAAAAACCTGTAAAGGCGAGTTCAATCAAGCACCCTATGGCATTGCAAACAGATTCAATAAACCCGCCTCCAATCAACGATATAACCCGCTACTGACATTTTGTTAAAAGTGATTTAAAATCTAAATAAATTAAGTAAAATTATGAACGATTATCGATTAGTAAAAATCAGCCGATATTTCAGCAAACACCTGCGTCACGCGCCTTCGCGTATCGGCATTGAACTCGCTCCAGGTGGCTGGGTTCCTGTTAGCGAACTCCTCGATGCGTGCCAAAAAAATAACTTTCCTGTTCAGCTTGCAGAACTCAAGGAAGTAGTCGCGCAAAACGATAAGCAGCGCTTTTCATTTGATTCCACAGGCACTCTAATTCGTGCCAACCAAGGACACAGCGTAGAGGTTGACTTACAGTTAGAACCCGCTGTTCCCCCAAATATTTTATATCACGGAACAGGTAGCGCTGCCGTCGAGTCAATTCTCAGTCAAGGAATTAGGAAAATGTCGCGGCATCACGTTCATTTGTCCGTGAATATCCAGACGGCGCGCCAAGTAGGTGCAAGACACGGCATCCCGGCAGTCTTTACTGTAGATGCCGCAGCCATGCAACGCGATAACCATACATTTTACTGCTCGGAAAACAAAGTTTGGTTAGTAGATTTTGTGCCAGCCACTTATCTCAAAATAAATTGATGATTTTCCCGTGTTTTGTAGAAGGTGTAGGACAAAGAATGTAAAATAAGAGTAAGTAGGAATTTTGCCAAATGAGTGCGGAAAACATGGGCGATCGCGAAAACAATTTTCATCAAAACAATTCTCCAAATAGAGGCCTACTAGGATCTGGCTGGCGACCTTTATACCGTCAATTTGATTGGGAACACCTGGTACATTTAGCGTCTACCGACCCCTTAGAACTTGCTCAAAAAACTTTAGGCGCAGCTAGCGACATTGCCGACGCAATGGGACGACACCAATATACTTGGTGGGCAAATATTTTAAATGTATTTTCGGAAAATACTCGCTACGAAATTGATGAATTTTGGGATTACATTACTCCGCAGCCAGTTTACCCGGATTACCGCTACAAAGATGTTTTAGTTACCGAAACGCCTGTGGTGCAATTGGTCAGCCGCGCTAGCATTCCCATCGATTACGTGCTCAACAAACTCCAAGAGATTACTGTTTTTAAAGTTCTCGATTTGCTGGGAAAACCGGATGCGATTACCCAGTTTTTTATGGAGCGACATTTTTCTTATCCCCCGGAGCGGTTTGTTAGCTGGGAACGCTTGGAAGTTTTGGGTACTGTTTATGCTTCTTGGACTCGATTCGGCTGCTGGCTGCAAATAGACAGCTACGACAGGGGAAGACGCTGCTACACTCTAATTTGCCAAGATATTGCGCCGCTAGTTAGCAAGGCCACTTATAATTTAGCGGTGATTCTGGGCGGGTACAAAAGCCGCGTCGGACAGGTTCACAGCCAGTTCCCAATTCGCACGTTTTCTGCGGAGGTTCAAAGTTTTACCGATACAGTTCAGCAGGCCATTCTAGATCAAAATCAGTTGGCTGTTTTGGTTAGTGGCGAACCGGGGACGGGCAAAACTGCTTGGACGCAAGCGGTAGCAAAGGAAATTTTAGTGCCGCTGGGTTATGTGATTTTTATCTTAGACCACGATGCTGTGGAAAATTTTGTGCCACCGAGTTATTTAGAGCGGATTTGTATTATTATCAACGAGGCTGATAATTTGGCTCAAGATCGATCGACCGCAGAAGCCCAACGCACTAATAAAACTGAACATATTTTGAGTTTGCTGGATGGAACTTTGTATCAAAGCGTCATCGACGAACACGGCATTCAATTTCAGCAAAAACTGGTAGTTTTGATGACTTGCAACACCACTGAAAGATTAGATCCTGCAATGTTACGGAAAGGAAGAGTGGATTTTACCAGTGAATTTACGCACAAATTTGTTTGAGCGCTCTCTTGCATTCTCAAGCTATCTGGCGATCGCACTGGCTACAGGATCTCATACCATGTTCGATGTGGGATTTGCAATTAAAGAATTGGGAATGACTGAGGAAGCTCATGGTTTGGATCGCGGGCCGGCAGTTGCATTCTTTTGGGAACTTGTCTAAAATACCGAACAATCATCAGGAAATTTTCTGACTCTCACAGTGTGGGGGAAAATTTCTTGAGTACCTATAGACCATTGGTGTCACCAATCGTCTAAAACCCTTTGTCTCTCTCGTTTTTTGCCTAGTGTCGCTGCCATGTTGCGCCCCGGAATAGTCGGGGCAGGCAAGAGATCACTCCAGTCCCCTCCGACTATTCCGGGGGCGCCGGCGTGATCTATGCCTAATGGTCAAACAGCAGGCGGGCACTACCTTTAGCCTTAAGTTGATAGCAATGCCTATAGACATATCCCCATCAAAAATGATATCAATGATGGGTGATACCCTCTAAGGGTATTGTCAGAGAGAGCAAATCAGGGGAACACAGCATTTTTGGTCTAAAACAGAGTTTTTCAAACTTGACAGCTATGGAGGAAATCCCAAACCGTGCAAACTAAGCCAGTTCAGCAAAAAAGTCAGGGACTGGGAAGGTACGTTGACGGGAATGTCCCTATCGCCCAACAACCCGCAGAGGCAGCCGTGTCGGAGAGTAAAGAGCGATTTCGGCGGTTTGTGGAGCGCTCCGCCGAAGCCGTGGCAATGGTAGATTGTGAAATGCGCTATCTGTCGGTTTCCCGTCGCTGGGAAACAGATTGCGGGTTGGGCGACGGCGAGGCGATCGGCCGATCTCATTGGGAACTGTTCCCGAATCTCCCGGAATATTGGGAGCAAAATGCCCAGGCTTGTTTGACGGGAGTTTTGGAATACAGCGAGTTTGTGGCAGGGCGATCGATCGCATCTGTATCAGGAAAAACAGCAAGCGGCTCTGTCAGCGAGTCGGTAAGATGGGTATTTCAGCCTTGGAAAAATAACGAAGGTGCGATCGGCGGTTTGATGTTGTTTGCATCTAAGATAGCTGAGGCTCCCGCTCACACTAATTGCTCTAATAAATTTCAGTTCGAGGTCAAAAGCAAGCAGTTAGAAACAATCCCACAATTAACTCAAATTGCCCTCGAAAATGCTTCTGATACAATCTTTTTTACTACCTCCGACGGTCAAATTTGCTACGCGAACAAAGCCGCTTGCCATCTTTTCGGCTACTCGGAATCGGAACTGCTAAATATGAGGGTTAGCGACATCGATTCGCAGTTGCCAGCATCGGATTGGCGAGAACACTGGGCTCAACTCAAGGAGCAAACCAACCTCACTTTTGAAACCAGTTACAAAACCAAAAACGGCGCCAGTTTTTCCGTCGAAGTTAAAGTCAATTATTTAGAATACGGTGGCTGCGAATACCGCTGCGCGATCGCCCGCGACATTTCCGCTCGCCTCGCAGCAGAATCAGCGCTCGTAGAGGCAAAAGAGCAACTTCAAGCCGTTTTGGACGCGGTACCCGGATTAGTTTCTTGGGTAAGTTCAGATTTGCGCTATTTGGGAGTAAACCGACATTTAGCTAGCGCTTACAAAATGCCGGCAGAAATATTTATCGGTCAAAAAGTAGGTTTTTTAGAGACAAGTCCCAAATTTAACGATTTAGTATACGATTTCTTTGCGAATCATAAAAAGAAAACATCTCAAGAAGTAACAGCGAGCATCAGAGGAGAAAATAAAACTTATCTAATAGTGGCTCAAAAATACCATAACAATACGGCGGCGGTATTTGTGGGATTGGATATTACAGAAAGTAAACAGTCACTTTTAGCTTTGCAAGAATCCGAAGAACGCCTGAGACAACAAGCGGCTAAATTAGAGCAGACGCTGTTAATTTTGCAGCAAACTCAAACTCAACTGATTCAAACAGAAAAGATGTCATCTCTGGGGCAGTTGGTAGCAGGAATAGCGCACGAAATTAATAATCCAGTTAGTTTTATTTCCGGCAATGTCAGCCACGCTACTGGCTACATTCAAGAACTGATGCGAGCGATCGACCTTTACCAAAAATATTATCCCCATCCCGTGCCGGAAATTCAAAATTTGATGGAAGAATTAGACTTAAACTTCATCAAAAAAGACTTGCCAAAACTGCTAAATTCAATGAAAATCGGTTCCGAAAGGATTCGCGATGTCGTGCGATCGCTCCGCTTGTTCTCGCGTACTGACGAAGCCCAAATGAAGCCTGCTGATATCCACGAAGGTTTGGACAGCACTTTGCTGATCTTGCAAAATCGCCTGCAAGCTAAAGGGGGACGACCGGGGATTTCTCTAGTTAAAGAGTATGGGGATTTGCCGCGAGTTCACTGCTATGCGGGACACTTAAACCAAGTGTTCATGCACTTGTTGACAAATGCGATCGACGCTTTGGAAGAAGGGGGGAGAAATGCCGAAAAGTATGGTAAAATGCAAAGTCAGTCTTTGTTGTCTGGAGGCCGAGCGAGAGCTGAAGTATTCAATCCTGAAATTCGGATTCGGACTTTTGTGGTAGGGGAAAACGAAGTTGGGATCGCCATTAGTGACAACGGCCCTGGGATGACTGAAGAAGTCCTCGACTGCATCTTTGACCCTTTGTTTACCACTAAATGTCCAGACACGAGCACAGGTTTGGGTCTAGCAATATCCCAGCATTTAGTAGTAGAAAAGCACGGCGGTAAGTTGCACTGTGTTTCGCGTCCGGGAGAGGGAACTGAGTTGATAATTAAAATTGCGATCGGCAACGATTAATTAGCTATTTACAAATAGGAAATAATATGGTAATTGAGTGGCTAAAATTTAAAGTACCTCAAGAAAAGTGGGAGCAGTTTATTCAGCGAGATCAGGAAGTTTGGACTGAGGGACTAAAAAATTGGGACGGTTTTTTAGGCAAAGAAATTTGGGTAGATCCGGTGGAAAATGAGGTGGTGATGTTGATTCGCTGGGAAACTAGGGAGAAGTGGAAGTCGATCCCACAAAGCACAATCGATGAGTTGGATGCCAAAATGGGCGATTTGCAAATTGCGATCGCCGAAAGTCGCGAATATCAAGTTCGCAAGTTTTTGCATTAGTCATCAGTCATCAGTCATTAGTTAGTAGTAACCATTTAGGAACTCAAGGATTGTGGGATTCTCTACCGACAGTTCCAGAGTCAAGGTGCTTGTTTTTTCACCGACTTTTGGAGTGCTTATCAGAGAGTTTTTCCAAAAAAGAGACACCAATCAGTAGTCAAGGAAAGTGGCCAAACTTCCTATATAGAAAGATTTAACAATACGATGAGACAAAGAATATCTCGTTTAACCAGAAAAACTCTTTCCTTTTCTAAAAAACTCTCCAATCATATTGGAGCAATCTGGTATTTTATTCATGAGTCTAATGCCTGTTTATCTATAGAGTGAAAGGCTTATTTTTTCATGACTATGCAGGACTACCCACTTCCGAACTAGAAAAACAAGTTATGTCATTGTTGGCGACAGAAAACCAGCCAGTTAACTTCGCCAAATTGCTACAAAATCGACAAATATTATCATCATATTTGCTAAATGCGTTGCAATCTCTATCGCGGCGCTGCTTGATAGAAAAAGAAGCAAGTCTTTACACCCTGTCACTTGTAATGAAACAATATATCAAAGGATTGTAACTGAGATGTTGCACCATGCTCAATAAGCCTTTAATGGGCGGGCAGGATGCCCACCCCACAAAAAAATTAATTGTTTGTGGAACAGGCCGGAAAGCCTGTTCTTAAAAATGGTATGCGGCGCTGCTTGATAGAAAAACTCGAAAATTTTTACACTCTGTCACTTGTAATGAAGCAATATATCAAAGGATTGTAACTGATACCATTTTTCTAAAGTTATGCTAGAGTTACCTGAAAAGTAAAGGAGAATATTAAAATGTCTGGGCGTCCTCATATAACGATTACCGAATCTATAGAAGTATTGCTAGAGATTCGGAAAAAACAAAAAAGAGTTTTAGCATAGAATAAAATTCAAATGCTTTATTTATTTCAATTAAAACAAGTAGAAACAGTCCGAGAAGTATCGTCAGTTTTGGGTAAAAGTGAAACCACAATTCATCGCTGGCTCTTTCAATATAAAGAGGGTGGCATAGAAAACTTGTTAAAAAATCGGCAGATTTTTGATAGACCCAAAAAGTTTTCGGTTGAAGTAGCGGCTGCATTACAACAAGAATTGAGAGACCCCGAAGGATTTTCCAGTTATAAAGAAGTTCATCTCTGGCTTTGGTTAATCAAAGAGATACCTAGTAGTTATCAAGCTGTATACTCCTTGGTCAAAGGGGAGTTAAAAAGTAAATTAAAAATCCCAAGATCCCGGAGTAGTGAACAACAGCCAACGGCAATCAATGAATTCAAGAATAGCCTGTCTCAAAAAATCAAAGCCTTGCTGGATAGAACTCCTGACCAAATAAAGAAATACAAGAAGTTTCTGTTTAGGTGTAGTGACGAAACTCGATTAGGATTACATACAATTCAGAGACGAAGGATAACACTCTTCGGTGTAAAAGCCGTAGGAAAACAGCAATGAAAATTTAAATGTTTTTGGCTGTATGGAGCAGTATCCCCATCAACAAGAAGAAGTTTTTTTTGGGAATTTTCCCATTTGAATAAGGTTTGTTTTGAAGCATATTTGCAACAATTATCCCTTGAGTATCCTGATGAATTGCATATTATTCAAATCGATAATGCTCCCGCTCATTTTTTAAGCAAATCTGAATTGCCAGACAATATTATTTTACTATTTCAGCCTCCTCATAGTCCTGAAGTAAATCCAACAGAAAGAGTGTGGGAATACATCAAAGAATTTTTAGCTTGGTTAGTTTTTAGTAATCTTGACGAACTCCGCGTAAAAGTTCAGGAAATCTTAGCATCTTTAACGAATCATGTCATTGGTTTTGTCACAGGATGGTCTTGGATTTTACATTCTTTATCTCTAGCACATCTTTAAAAAAATGGTATAAGCTGATATCTTGGATGATTACTTGTTCGTATCCTTTAAATTCTGCGTCTGATGGCAGTTGGTCTTGAGGATATTCTAGTATTTCTTCTCGATCTATTTTTATCGTCGCGTTCTTACTGCCTTTGCTATGCTTTTTTGGCGTTCTTCGCTCTTTCTCTGATGAGTGCTCGCTTCTGAACCCTTTGGACTTGGCTTTGATGTCTGGTTTTCCTTGTTCTCCCTCCAATCGGTTATTTTCATCTTTTAACCGTTGATTTTCTAACTCCAAGTCTTTGACTTTTAATTGTAATTGCTCGCTAGTGGTTCAGTAATATCTCTACTGTCTGACGCATTGATTCGTCTGCAATCCCTTTTAGGTCGATTGTTTGCAGTAAATCGGAGGATGACTTGTCTTTTGAAATAATCTTTGGGGTCATGTGTCCTATTTTATAACACTTTATGTACCTTGCTTACTTTTTTTCCTCTGCTACCCCTACTTATTGAGCCGATACGAATACAGCAGGGTGCATGGATTTTTTAGTGAAAATGTTTTTTATATTGTCTGGCTAGACCCAGACCACAATCTTTATAGTTAAAATTATAGCCGAAGGAAGAAGGAAGAAGGAGAATGCAATCTAAACAAATTATCTCGTGCTTAAAATTGGAGAATAATTGAAGAAGTGGGGAATCTCAAACAGTCTGGGACTTACTCCGACTAAAGAAACCGGGTTGTATACCGATTATGCGGGCTGCGACGAACTATTATCGTAAAAAAAAACGGTTTCTGGCACCCATGCGTCCAGGACTAATTTTAAGAAAATTTTTCATAGAGAGCTGAAATAAAATTAACGCTTAAAAAGCCTACTGCTACTACGAGAATGATAAAGATTGCGATACTGAAAATAGACTTTAGCCGATCGCCAATTCCGGGTTTTTCTGAGTTCATTGGTCAATTTTTACAGTAAATTTGAGAGGGGCAATTCAGAAAGAGTAGATTATACCAATGGGCGAACAAAAATGCAACTCCAGACAAGCTCCAAATCCCGATCGCCCTCAGTAGGTCGCATTTTTTAACTTTTAATCTAAAATCTAAAATCTAAAATCGTCTTAGGCATTGTTCGGTTAGCCTGGACAGCTATTGTCGATCGCCCGAACCCGGTGGCGCTAACTCCTGTAAAATAGAGGGCGCGTTGGGGCGAACCTTTTAAGATCCGGAATTGGGCGCGATCGTCACAGGCTCCCAAATACATAATAATATGGCAGTCATCCTTAACTTACTCACAAAGGTAAAAATAGAACAGTGCCAAGAAATAATCTAAAACATATAACTGAAAAAAGGATAGAAATCGATGCTCCACCCAATCTCGCAACCTTATCAACAACGAGCAAATACTATGACCCAAAGAGCCGTGCGGAAGCCAAAACCCTCTGTTGCAAACCACTTGAGACCAAGTTTTCCTCAAAGGCACTGGCTGGAGATGGCAGAGTACGCCTCTCTGGCTGCCTCTGGTGTGGGTTCCCTGGCGGTGGCAGTGTCGGGTCAAGCTTTTTACGGGGTGGCTCCCCTAACTTTGGCTTTGTCGCTGAATGTTGCTAACCGATATCGCTTCGAGCAGCAAGTGCGGGTGCATCACAATTCGGAAATGGCCCAAGTCCAAAAGTCTGTCAATAAAGTCGAAAAAACGGCTGTGACGGTAATTGTTAAATTACGCAAGCAGTTGTCTGGAGATATTGCAGCGCTGCGCCAGCAAATGGCTGCAATGCCTAGGGCTGAGGGCTTTGAGGATTCTCTCGATATTCAGCGGCAGTTGCTGAGTTTAGGAGAGTCGGTAGCTTCTTTGCAAGAAATCGTGGCGTCTGCTGTGCTCGATGTCCGCCAGCAGGTGAGCGAACAACTGCAAGATTTATCGGTTGACCAACGGGCGAATCTCCAAGCTGTAGAACAGGCTATAGAGCAACTGCAAAGTGCGACGCAAGGCTTGGCAGAAACTTCTATCACCAGAGACGACTGGGAAGTAGTAAATACTCGATTTTTGGAAATCCAGAAAGTCATGGCCAATTTGCAAAGCCAACTGCAAGCTCCCGCACACGAATCGAGTGCGGATTTGTCGATCGTCCAAGCTCAAATTCACCGTTTGGAACACGAGCAGCAAGAAGTTGTCAAACCTCACCTCAAGCGCTTAATCTCGGTTGTCAAGGAGTTGCAGCACACACAAGAGAGTAGTCATTAATAATTAGTGAACACTCATTAGTCATCAGTCAGAAGGAAGATTTTTCGACTCTGACATTCTGGGACTCACGCCCGATCGAACCCAAATTTTTCGACAACTGTGTTACAAAATGAAAAGCTAATCTGTCTAGTTCACCTGTTTTCAACCTGTTACAAGAAAATTAAATGACTGCAACCGTAACTATTGCTGATAACCCGTTACTAATCGGTCAAGGATTGCCTCCATTTGACGCGATCGAACCAGAACACGTAGTCCCCGCTGTTACCCAACTGCTGACCGAACTAGAAGCCTCGCTAGCTGACTTAGAATCGTCTGTAGAGCCGACTTGGAGCGGCTTAGTAGAACCATTGCAGCGACTCGGAGAGCGTTTAAATTGGAGCTGGAGCATTGTCGGACATTTGATGGGTGTGAAAAATAGCCCGGAACTGCGATCGGCTCACGAAACAGTGCAGCCGGAAGTAGTAAAATTTTGGAGCAAGCTCAGTCAAAGCAAACCACTTTATGAAGCTTTTAAAGCGCTGCGGGCTAGCGAAAATTGGGACAGCTTAGAGTCAGCTCAAAAGCGAATTGTCGAAGCCGCTCTCCGAGACGCCCAACTCTCCGGCGTCGGTTTAGAAGGCGAGCAAAAAGAGCGTTTTAATGCCATTCAATTAGAATTGGCTGAAATTACTACCCAATTTTCCAATCACGTCCTTGACGCTACCAAAGCATTCAGCCTCACCCTCACAAACAAAGACGAAATTGACGGTTTGCCACCGAGTTTGTTGAGTTTAGCAGCTCAAGCCGCTCGCAGCGCCGGCGAAGAAAATGCGGATGCCGAAAACGGCCCTTGGCGGATTACTTTAGACTTTCCGAGTTACGGCCC
Source organism: Microcoleus sp. Pol1C5 (assembly GCF_036701115.1). Classification (NCBI taxonomy): domain Bacteria; kingdom Bacillati; phylum Cyanobacteriota; class Cyanophyceae; order Oscillatoriales; family Microcoleaceae; genus Microcoleus; species Microcoleus sp. Pol1C5. Next base: position 143,717 of record NZ_JAUBQE010000005.1, read on the forward strand.
TTTCATGCAGCACAGCACCCGCAGCGACTTGCGCGAAAAGTTGTACAAAGCTTTTATCGGCAGAGCAAGTAGCGGAGAATTGAATAACTGGCCGTTGACCGATCGCATTTTAGCTTTGCGCCAGGAAAAAGCTGCTTTACTCGGCTTTAGTAGTTATGCCGAATTGAGCTTGGCGAGCAAAATGGCTCCCGACGTTGCAGCAGTGGAAGCTTTGTTAGAAGAATTGCGCCAGGCTAGTTATGATGCTGCTGTCAAAGATTTAGAAGAATTGAAAGCTTTTGCGGCCGAAAAAGGCGCGCCGGAAGCTGGAGATTTGAAGCACTGGGATGTAGGTTTTTGGTCGGAACGGCGCCGGGAAGAAAAGTTTGCTTTTAGTGCCGAAGAATTGCGGCCTTATTTTGCTTTGCCACAGGTATTAGAGGGGTTATTTGGATTAGTAAAGCGGCTGTTCGGCGTTACAGTAACTGCGGCGGACGGTCAAACTCCTGTCTGGCACAAAGATGTGCGCTATTTCCAAATAGATGACGAAGCAGGAAATACGATCGCCAATTTCTATTTAGACCCCTACAGCCGCCCCGAAGAAAAGCGCGGCGGTGCTTGGATGGACGAGTGCGTGGTGCGCGCTAAATTGGTGGAAGCCGGAAAGACAACAACACGGTTGCCGGTGGCTTATTTGGTGTGCAACCAAAGTCCTCCTGTTGACGGCAAACCGAGTTTAATGACTTTTTTGGAAGTCGAAACTTTGTTTCACGAATTCGGTCACGGTTTGCAGCATATGCTGACAACGGTAGACTATCCGGGGGCTTCGGGCATCAATAATGTTGAGTGGGATGCAGTGGAATTGCCCAGTCAATTTATGGAAAATTGGTGTTACGATCGCGCGACTTTGTTCGGGATGGCAAAGCATTACGAAACCGGGGAAACTTTGCCGGAACACTACTACCAAAAACTCCTAGCAGCCCGCCACTACATGAGTGGCAGCGTCATGCTCAGGCAAGTACATTTTAGCAGCGTTGACATCGAACTGCACCACCGCTATCGATCGGGCGGCAGCGAAACTGTGGCCGATGTCCGCAACCGTATCGCTAAAACTACCACCGTTTTGCCTCCTCTGGAAGAAGACGCATTTTTGTGCGCTTTCGGACACATTTTTGCGGGTGGCTATGCGGCGGGGTATTACAGTTATAAATGGGCGGAAGTGCTCAGCGCTGATGCTTTTGCGGCGTTTGAGGAAGCGGGTTTGGAAGATGAAAGTGCGATCGCCTCTACAGGTAGGCGCTTCCGAGATACAGTGTTAGGATTGGGCGGCAGTTTGCCCCCGATGGAAGTGTTTAAAACTTTCCGGGGACGCGAACCGAGCACTAAAGCTTTGTTGAGACACAGCGGTTTAGTTGCGGCTTAATTTAATTGTGCAATAACTGGGGATTAATGCGGGTAAATTTATCTGCATTAATCCCAGTTTTTTGACCAAAATTTACGCAGTTCCTTTATGCGTATGGTGCGGTGTGCATGAATTCTTACCGCTATAATTTATATCAAATCAGGTAGCATCGGAATTATTCATCTCTCTGTTCTCTGACTCTGTGTTCTCTGTGCCCTCTGCGGTTTAATCATTCCAATTCAACCGGAATTAATCTCATGCGTAAAACCCCTTTCTGCCTAACTTTTGCGGAATTCAAAATGTTGGTAGTAAAACTAAAGTGTTCAGATTTTTATACTAATTCCCACAATTATTGCAACATATAATCCTGCGACCATCTGTAGGGAAACGGCACTGCCGTGTCCGGCGCGAGACTCTGCAAGTTTTCAGATTTGTTATAAAATTGATAATTGTAGCCACACTTTTTTATTGGTATTAATAAAACTAAAATTTTCACTACAAACCCATTTTATTGTAGAACATCATGCAATAAAAATCTGTAGTTTGGCACATCATCCCCAATCTTTTGGTAAAAAATCGGGCAAAAAGTGCGTTAGCGAAGCCCTCGAAGAGGATCGCCAGCGGCTTTTAGTTGAGGTTGGAAAGCTCATCAAACCAGCATTTGCGAATATTTACTGTTATTAATCACGGATTATACTTAAGTTTCCCTCTCCGGGAAATTAACTTTATATTTCGCAACATTTATAGGCTTTTGTCTCGATACAGGTAATGCTTTTATTAGCAACTAAAAATTGAGGAGTTTACCGAATCTTTAAGATACAGCGGCAACACCGAGTCTTTTTTAAATTTTTGATAAAGAACGGGGTACTCGGCGTCAAAAGGGTAAAAAATTAATCTCAACTAAAAAACTTAGTTGAGATTAATTTTAGGATTGTAAGAAAAAATATTTGTATATATGATAAAAAGTAAGGATTGATAGTTAGTCGTTCACCCATAGATTAAGATTTTCATGGATATTCAATTAATTAATATCGGTTTTGGTAACATTGTGTCTGCTAATCGAGTGATTGCCATTGTCAGTCCAGAGTCAGCGCCAATTAAGCGGATTATTACTGATGCGCGGGAGCGGGGACAACTGGTTGACGCGACTTACGGCCGCCGCACGAGAGCGGTAATTATTACAGATTCGAGTCACGTAATCCTCTCGGCGATTCAGCCGGAAACGGTTGCTAATCGTTTTGTGATCAGCAAAGACAGTCAAAGTCGGGATGATTGAGGTTTGTCAGTTGCAATTTGAGCGCTTACAGTCTAAAGTAAGCGGAAACTTAAATTATTACACGTTTCTATTCTAAAGATGAAATCTGGTAAATTAATTGTTCTGACGGGGCCTAGCGGTGTGGGGAAAGGCACCTTAGTACGATCGCTCCTCAATCGCCATCCTGAATTGTATCTTTCGGTATCGGTGACAACTCGATCGCCCCGTGAGGGAGAAATTGAGGGACAGCATTACTATTTTGTCAGCCGCAGCCGTTTTGAACAAATGGTTGAGGCTGGAGAGTTGGCGGAATGGGCTGAGTTTGCCGGTAATTTTTACGGTACTCCTTATTTTGGTCTCAAGCAAGGAATTGGTGAGGGAAAATGGGTAATCCTCGAAATTGAGTTGGAAGGGGCTAGGCAAATTAGGAATAAGTTTGCAGAGGCGCTGCGAATTTTTATTTTACCTCCTTCTTGGGAAGAATTGGAGCGGCGGCTGCGGAGCCGGGGTCAAGATTCCGAAACTGCGATCGCCCGTCGGTTGGTGCGGGCTAAAGAGGAAATTGAAGCGGCGGGGGAATTCGATTTCCAAGTTGTTAATGACGAATTGGAAGTTGCTTTGAAAAAGCTAGAATCAATACTTAATTTGGTTGAGCTTTCAGGTAATTAATGACTAATTACCCATTTCTCCGTCCTGGCTAAAACTTCGCTACTTTGTTTGATAGCAACACAAACTTTTAAATTCAATTCCAGAATATTCACTGAAGGCGAAATTTTTCTCAACGGTTCAATTTCGCGAGCAGAACAGCCCAACATTTCCATATAAGCTAGCGTCCAGCCAATAGCTGAAATGTCCCCTACAGTGCCTTCTCCGGCGCAGAGGTAACAGCCCAATTCGCCCTCCGGCCCACACTCAGGACAAACCCAATTACCCAGTTGTGAATGGGGCAGATTTGTGCGGGAGGCGGACGCAATTGTTAATGCTTTAATATGATTTTGAACTACTTGTTGAAAACCTCGGTTTTGGTTGCTGCGGTAGTCGGAATTGCCGTGCGATCGCCCAATTGCTACTGCTTGCTGTTGTGGCGAAGCAACAGATGCTGTTTGATTCTCCTTGGTTACTCTAGATTCGCCTAGGTTCGCAGTTAGCTGAATACCATAGTCTTTCGACTCCGCAGTCTGAGAGTGGTTGAGTGCGGTGGAGGAATCGGGTTCGGAAGTTGTGAAGGATTGTTCTATGCGATCGGCAAAATCTTGCATTGACAGGTGATGTTCGATCGCCAAAGACCAAGTTCTTTTATGTCGGAGGTCGCCATATTTTCTGGCTTCTTCCTCCGTAATGCCGATCGCCGCCGCCTCTTGGCGCAGCACATTCATCGAAGTCATTGTATCTGATATCATTAGTTTGTTTGCAGTTAAAATTACGATCGCCCGCTCAGCCTACCAATAAATTACCTTAGATATACTACAATAGTCCGGACTATTTTGAGATCCTAGTCGGAAACCCTTGATTTTCCGTTAGGAACGAGATTGTACAATCGCGCTGAAACCCTTATTTTACCCTTGGCAATCACACACTGTCCGAAGTATTGATAGTAGCCTAAATCTAAAATCTACAATCTAAAATCTAAAATTGGATGACTTCAATTCTTCCCGATACAGCTTTATCTGTTGCCGGACTAACATCATACCTGCAAGAGTTGTTGGAGGGCGATCGCAACCTGCAATCAGTTTGGCTGACAGGCGAGGTGTCGAACGTTTCGCACCACCCCAGCGGCTGCTTTTTCACTCTGTGCGACACCGACAAAAGCGCTGCTATTCGCTGCGTGGTGTGGAATTCTCAGCGGCAAAAATTGGTGCAAATCCCGGAAAAAGGGGAACAGTTGCTGGTTTTGGGAAGCATCCGGGTTTACAAAAATCGCGGCGAGTACCAGTTGACAGTAGTGCAATCGCTACCGGCTGGGGAAGGATTGCAGGCTTTGCGGTTGCAGCAATTGCGATCGCGCTTGGATGCTGAGGGTTTCTTCGATCCCGCCCGAAAGCGCCCGATTCCCGCACACCCGCAAATTGTGGCCGTGGTGACATCCGATACTGGCGCTGCTTGGGGAGACATTCAGCGCACTCTAGCCCAAAGATATCCCGGTTTGCGGGTGTTGCTGTCGCCGACAGGAGTGCAGGGAGAATTGGCTGCTGCTGCCATTGCGAGGGCGATCGCCCGTGTAGAATTGGACGGTAGGGCTGATGTGATCATTTTAGGGCGGGGCGGCGGTTCTGCGGAAGATTTGGCTTGTTTTAATGATGAGAGAGTTGTCAGGGCGATCGCGAATTGTGCGATTCCAATTATCACTGGTATCGGACACGAAAGAGACGAATCTCTAGCCGATTTAGTAGCAGATAAACGAGCCCACACTCCCACTGCTGCGGCCGCTCAAGCTGTACCAATTTTAGCAGATCTTTACTTTGAACACAAGCAAAGAATGCTCAATTTAGCAAGTGCTGTCCGGGCAAGATTTCAGACAGAAGAAGAGCATTTGCAACTGTTACAAAATCGATTAAAACGTTTGCCTGCGACATCCCGAACTTTGCGGCAAGCAACTGGTAAACTGGAAGTATTGCAAGAAAAGTTATCCGCATTAAATCCGGCTGCGGTATTGCAAAGGGGTTATGCGGCGGTAATCCAAAGTGACGGTACGATCGTCCGCACAACTGACGGTTTGGAATTGGGAGAGGAATTGACTGTGAGGTTGAGTCGGGGCGTGCTGAAAGTTAAGATTCTAGAAGTATTGGATGCAGAAGAAAAGTTATGATTGATTCGCAGTTGCGCCAGTCTGACTGGAATTATGAGGAAACGGTCGATCGAATTGAAGCGATTATCGATCGGGTGGAATCGGGAGAGTTGCCTCTAGAGGAGGTTTTCGAGCAGTTTGGGGTGGCTGTGGAGTGTTGGCAGGAGTGCGAAAGGTTTTTGGCGCGGGGGAAGGAACAGATGGATTTGTCGATCGAGCTTTTGGCTGCGGAACCCGATTTTTAAGCGCAGGTGAACTACGAAAAGACGCGTTGCAGCCGAAAGATTCGGTAAAAAACCCGGTTTATTGAGCCGGAGTGCGTAAGTCTTGTCAATGCAAACCATGACAAATAAATCCCGACCAATAACTCAAATCATCAAAAGGATTTGACAGAGTGTAAATATTTTCTTTCAAACTTTCATATCCTTTCTTCTGTTTATGAATCTGATTCTCCCGCTTCGTTATTTTATTCAACTCCGCCCCCAACTCCTTAAACTCATCCGTCCCCCTATTGTAGGATTTATGCCGCAATTTTAACTTTTGTTTTTCCTTTTGAACCACAGCCAATTTTGACTTTAAATCCCCAATAATTCTCTGAAGCAATGGATCGATTTGCAGTTGATAAAGCTCTTTCAACTCCGCACCCGAAATTGTCCGCAACCTCACCTGTGCCAGTCGCAAAGCCTCTGGACGACTCAAACCTTCCTTGGGACTGCGATACTGATAGTACAAAATCGCAAACAACGAAGTAGCAAAATCATCCACGACCCACAAAGTGCTGACCACACTCCGCGCCCCCGCACACAAAAACCCCGTTCCCAAACTAAGAAGATTATCGGTAATTTCCGTCCCTCCTAAATTAGTTTCGCAGCAGGACATAAACACATCGGATAACTGCGGCAACCGCCAACCAGGTGTCATTAATTCCCCTAATGTGATACTCCCGTCTCCTAAAAACAATCGCGATTCTAAAGGATTGTCCAAACGCGAGACAGCGTGGTGACTGGAGTGGATTACATTCACATTTTGGGCGAGGTTTCGATAGGCTGCGACTGTGGCTTCTTGACTTCCTTTTAACCGCTCAGGTTTGGTCACAATTTCGGCAATTTGTTCGCACTCAAAAGGAGTGAAGTACAAATCATCAGTGGCATTTTCCACAATCCCGTATTTCGGCGATTCGATGGTTGGGCGTTGATTGCAATACTCCAAGATTCGGCAACTGGGCACGTAACGAATTAGGAATTTGTCACCAAGGAACACCCTTCGTAGGGGCGGTGCCCCGGTGCCCGCCCTCGGTTGGGGAGGTTCTACCGGCAATGCCGCCAGCGGAATCTGATGCAAAAACAAATGCGGAATCACAATCAATTCCTCAATTCCCTCCAAACAATTACCAATCAACTCATCAACTTTCAACCGCTGCGACAACTGAGACAAAAACTCACCCATCCCCTGTTGCCAAATTTTCCGATCCTGCAAATAAGGCGACAACCAACTCTGACCAATCCAATTCTGAAAAGTTGCCAAACCCTCTCCCTGACAAGTGTGAATCTGCGGCGCTTTATCCTTGTAAATCACAAAAACATGAGTGTCATCATCCGTCGTGTAAAAACAGAGAATCGCCGTCTGCGAATTGTCAATGAGTTGCTGCATCTTCGCAAACTCCATCGGATCGGCTTGAACTTGTCCAGCTAAAACTGGATCTAAACTGCGAATGTTTTCCCAGATTTGCTGTTTCTCCCGTTCCAATTCTTGAATCTTCTCCGTGTAAGCAGAAAAATCTGCCCGACTGCGCGACTGACTCCCCACACCGACTAATTCTTTATTGCCTTCAGAAGGTTTGCGGAGTTGTTCAACTTCTGCGTCAATTTCCCGCTGCTTCGCCTCAAATTCCTGCAAATACTTTTGCACTGCGGGCGGAATTTCGCCGCTAGCATACAAATCATTGCTGTGCATTAAATCGACTAACCGCTGAGCACGGCTTCTGTCACAATATTCTATGGCTTTTTCCAGTTGGTTGCTGTTGACGCAAGCTTGAATAGCCTTTTCGTAAACACCTATAGATTCAGCTAAAATCTGCTGGCGGATATCGTCGGAAGTTGCCCAACTTCTACTTTTTTCCACCGATTTAATCGCTTTCTCGAATCCTTCCAGGGCGATATCCCAAAAACCAGCAGTGAAAGCGGTATTGCCGAGGTTTCTACCTGATTGCAAGCAGTCTAAAGGGAAAGCAGTAGGAGTGCGAATTTCTAATGCTAAGCGAAAATAGGCGATCGCCTCTTCTATATTCGTCGCCCTGACTCCTTCTCTTCTCTCACTATAGGTAAGACCCAAATTGTGTTGAGTCATTGCCCAATATTCGGGATAATTTTCGCGGGTAGCGACTTTTAATGCTTCCCAATAACAAGCGATCGCCTCTTCTCTATTCGCCGCCCTGACTCCTTCTCTTCTCTCACTATAGGCAGTCCCCAAATTGTTTTGAGTCCCTGCCCAATCTTCGGGATAAGCCTCGCGGGTACGGACTTTTAAGGCTTCCCGATAACAAGCGATCGCCTCTTCTATATTCCCCGCCCTGACTCCTTCTCTTCTGTCATTATAGGCAATCCCCAAATTGTTTTGAGTCGTTGCCCATTTTTCGGAAAAATCCTCGCGGGTATAAACTTTTAATGCTTCCCGATAACAAGCGATCGCCTCTTCAATATTCCCCGCCCTGACTCCTTCTATTCTGTGATTATAGGCAATTCCCAAATTGTTTTGAGTCGCTGCCCATTGTTCCGGATAATTCTCGGGGGTACGAACTTTTAATGCTTTCCGATAACAGGCGATAGCCTCTTCTATATTCGCCGCCCTGACTCCCTCTATTCTCTCACTATAGGCATTCCCCAAATTGTTTTGAGTCGTTGCCCATTTTTCGGGATAAGCCTCGCGGGTATAGACTTTTAAGGCTTCCCGATAACAAGCGATCGCCTCTTCAATATTCTCTGCCCTGACTCCTTCTATTCTGTCACTATAGGCAATCCCCAAATTGTTTTGAGTCATTGCCCATTGTTCGGGATAATCCTCGCGGGTACAGACTTTTAATGCTAAGCGAAAACAGACGATCGCCTCTTCAATATTCCCCGCCCTGACACCTTCTATTCTGTTCCTATAGGCAATCCCCAAATTGTTTTGAGCCACTGCCCAATTTTCGGGATAATTCTCAGGGGTATACACTATTAAAGCTTCCCGATAACAGGCGATCGCCTCTTCAATATTCGCAGCCCTGACACCTTCTATTCTGTTACTATAAGCCATCCCCAAATTGTTTTGAACCGTTGCCCAGTGTTCGGGATAATTCTCGCGGGTATAGACTTCTGATGCTGCGCTACAACAAGCAATACCTATTTCTAAATTCCCTGCCCGCCGCCCCAGAGGAAACTGATTAATTAAATTGCCAAAAGAGACAATAGCAGCAGCCATTGCAGCAGCTTCTTCTGAGGTAACTTCTGTGAATGTGGATGTAGCCCAAGCTTGTAATATTCGAGCAAAATTTAAATCCAATTTATCGAATTTGTGTTGTAAAATAGGATAAACGACTTGAGGATCTCCGCCACTGTCTGACGTTGCTTGCAACACCTCCATCAAGAAAGAAAAATACTCTTCAGAAGTTGCTGTACTGGTGACATAATTTGCCAAATGTGCCGCTAGTTTTTGCAACCAAGCTGCTGCATTTGAGTTGCCCTCTGCTGCCATCTTCTCCGCTTCCGCTTCCATGACTTGCACAAAATTGGCATCAACTAAGTCTCGATTGGCGTTGAGAACATCATTTACTGTACCGCTAGGGCACTCAAGCAGGGCTGGAATCAGTTCGAGATAGGCGGCGATGCGTTGTTCATCCATGAGAGTTTCCCTTTATTCTGTATATATATCGATCGGGAATTTGGGGTAGAATTATGCAGATTCCTGAAAAATTCTAGATATTTGTCTTGGGAATGTTGTAGATACCCCTTGACAGGTCAAGACAGTATCTACAAGTCATGGAAATTTATCCAGATTTCTGGGAGATTGCCGATTTATGACAAGGCAAAATCATCACCATCTCCCCAAATCTCAGCCAACTTCTCCAACAAATCTTCAGCAATTAGATTCAGTTCCGCTTTCACATCCTCCTCAATATCTGAAGCTTTCTCAACAGGTGAAGATTTATCACGAGAGAAAGATATATCTCTATTTCCCAAACCTCCACTGCTAGAACCACTTGCCGCTAAAGCCTTCCCCCCTTCATATCCCCAGTCAGATTTCTCACTACTGTGCAAAACTTTATTCAAAATTGCCACAATTTCCGAAATAGATTTGTTTTGCAAATTCTCCCGAACTTGTGCTTGTACGGGGTCATCTTCTCCCAAATCAGATAGCAACTCTTCAATTTCACCTTGCAACAGCGGAATCGCCAACTCAATTCGATCCAAATAATCCCACAATTCCTCAAGGGGTTTGAGATTAGTTAGAGAAATCTCTTGAATTTCATCATGAATTTCCACAGCCGGAATAAAGCCCAAAAGTTTCACCTTATCGAAAGGTTCGGCAAACTGAACGACGATATATGCAATGCGGTTTCCTCGCACTTCCGGCAGAGAAATCGCCGATTCTCCAAGCTGAACCGGACAGCATTCTATCTTGCCAATCCCCGGCAAAACCAAATCGCCGACATCCAAAACTGCCCGCATTGCTGGATTCCAACTATCACCGCCATCAATATCGGTTTCCATTTCCATCCATTCCAAAAAATAGTTAACTGCCCAAACCGCCAGGGTATTGAAATAAACCCGCTTGCCTTTTTGCGGATTAGCTTGCTCTGAAGCAAATTGCAGAGCTAAATTGCGGGCAGTTTGCTCCAGAGGAATTTGTAACAAATAAGTATCCATGCTATTCACCATTATTCCTCCGGTTGATATCCACATTCTTTAGCAATTCTATTGCCAATCTCTTTGACGAGTTCAAAACCTGTTCTTTTCCAGTGAGAGTTGAGAGTTTGATAGTCAATATTTAACTCTCTGGCAATTACCGATAATTTATCAGGAGGGTCTTTCAGCAGCAATCGCACTGCCAGTATGTGACAATTGGCATCCGGTCGAGGGCGACGATTTTCGGGAGTGTTTGGCTGAGTCTTATCTATTTTTTCATTGGGATAACTGTTTCGCAGTTCTCCCGTCGGATCGTCTTCAATACACTGCCATAGTTTGCGGCCGATGCGATCCTTATTTTTAACTTGTTCTTGCTCAATCAGTTGCTCAATTCCTATGACCGTAGTATCATCAGCCGCTCCTTCAGAATCAAATTCTTCACCTGTTTTGCTCTTAGTTGGAGCATCCAGACTAAAAGTAAAAGGCTGCCGCTCTAACTTGCTGTATTGGTCATATACTTTGCGTTTGACAATTGTATTGAACCGCTTAACCACTCTGGTTTGCAACGCATCATCAGCGATATTATCGAGGTCAATTTCCCGAAAAAATCTCGGCAGCGTTTTGAAAAAACCCCCATAGGCCTCATTCACTGCGCCGTCAAAATCAATATTAGGATTGGCATCGCGATTCTTGCGAATTCCGGGCAAATGGGGAATGAGTTGGCACAATTTATTTTTGAGTCTTTCTTGTTCCTTACTCGCCTCTGGCGAGTCTTTCAAGAGTTGTAGAAGTTGGCGTAACTGTTCGTCGGTGTTCACAGGCACGTTCGGATGACATCGAGATAATTCGATTATCCCAGGGAAAATAGGGCTGTAACCTGCCAACAGTAACAAAGTCAAGGAAATCGGTTTGAGTTCCCAACCCGTGGGTGGAAGCAACAAGTTGAAACTTGGGGCTACAGGAACTAAACCTGGTAAGGGTTCGACGGGGGTATTATGTCTCGTCATAGTCCAGTTTTTGCGTGTGGATACTCTGATATCGCAGGTTTTGGCGGCTTTATGCAGAGTTGAGCAAAAATTTTTCGTAAAGGCAATGCGATAAGGACTGAAGTCCTTACTACGAAATTAACCCGGTGTAAAATTAACAATTATAGGGACTTCTCCATTGCGCTTTTGAAGAGATGTCGCAGGAGTCACCCAATTTTATGCAAATTCCCAAAATAAATCATATCAAACCCTATTGATAGCAAAGGATTTGATATGAAGCGAATTCTATTAGCCAAGATTTGGTAGAACGCAGTTTCTACAATTTGTCGATCGACCTTTTGGCTTGATCTGCCAGATTTTTCACCGCATTTTTAGCATCTTCTGCTGCGTGGCGGGCGGAGGCTTCCGCTTGTTTGGCTTTGCCTTCAACCTGGTCTTTTCTGTTGCCCGTGATATTACCGAAAATTTCCTGAGCTTTGCCTTCTAAATTTTTGCCGATCGCCTTTGCTCTGTCTTCTGCACTCATAATAAGCTCCGTTTGGCAAGTTCCTTTAGTAACATTGTAAAATCAACTCACCTGCAATTGCCTTTAACTTCATATTAATTTATATTCTGCTTGACCTCGGTCTTCTTCTAAGGACTTGCTTCGTGCAAATTCCTCACTCAAAAAGTAAACGATTCCTTTTTTTGACAACTGTATAGGTCGGCAAAATTCGTCCTAAAAAACTATTTCAAACTCGCCGCCGCAACTTTAATCGGTTCGAGCAATTCTAACGGCAAATGCAGCATATTCAATTGGGTGCTATCTGCTGCTTTCCTTTCGGGATCGGGGCCGTGATAATCGCTGCCACCAGTTGCCAGCAAACCGTAATGAAGACACAAATCTTTCAACTTTTGGATTTGGCTAGAACTGTGGCTGGGATGGTATACTTCAACTCCCATTAAACCAGCATCTACTAATTCTTTTAAGACTTCCTCAACAGCGCCGCCGCGAAATAAATAAGGGTGAGCCCAAACTGGTACTGCGCGACAACTCTTCAGTAAATCGATGCCTTCGACGATCGAGAATTTCTCGTAATGCACATAAGCCGGGGCGTCATCTCCCAGCCAGCGATCGAATGCTTCCCGCGATGATTTCGCGTGACCGGCTTTTACCAGCGCAGAGGCAATATGAGGCCTTCCCGGTGCCATTCCTGGGGATGTTTTTGGCAGTTCGATCGCGTATCCCATTGCTGCTAATTTTTCGACCATTTCCTGCGATCGGCGAAACCGTCCTTCCAGGCGATCGTTCAAAGGAACTCGCAACTTATTTGCATCGGGATAAAAACCTAAAATGTGCAGCGAACGGCCGTTGTGAACGGTGCTGAGTTCGAGTCCGGGGACTATTTCGATACCGTGCAAAGCAGCGGCGGCGAAGGCTTCATCCCAGCCCGACATCGTATCGTGATCGGTGACTGCCAAGGCGCGAACCCCGGAGGACGCGGCCGCGGCTACGAGTTCGGCAGGGGTGAGAGTGCCGTCGGAATAAGTAGTGTGACAGTGGAGCTCTAGCATTTTTTCTGGTAAGTTAAAGTCTGTAAAATCTGCAATTATTCCCCTCACTCACGCGACATATATCGTCCCTGCGATCGACAAGTTTTTGGGTAATTTCAATCTGTTAGCTCTAATAAGTTTTCGCGCCTTTAATTGGGACATTGCTGTTTATTAAAAGCTTGCGTGTGGTGGGCATTTTGCCCGCCTTTTCAGTTGAATTTAGATGCAGAACACCTTAGCTATTTCTGGATTTCTCGCATTGGGTGAAGGACACCCTCTGGCAATTTGGAAGGAATCGGCGATATTTCAATACTTTGTATGTTGTGAACTGGGATAACTACGAGTTTATCTGCCAATTCGAGAATTATCGGGTCTGCCGTCAACATTTTGTGCAGGCGAGTGCCTAAAGTTGCTTGCTCTCCTACTGTTCCCTCTGGTGCACTGAACTGGAAGTGTTGCTGTTTGCCGTTTGTATAGTGGATTGTCAGATCGATAATTCTTTCTTGGTTGGTTGCTTGCATAATTTTTTTTCCCTAACAGTCGATCGGGACTTGGCAAAATTAACAATAAATCACAACGGGCGATCGCACTACGATTGGAAAGCTCGTTGCAAAGCTTTTGACCAAACCAGGCTGTCGGTACGAAAGTCCGCTCAGAGCTAATTTTATCACAAAAACTGTACTGAAACTCGCCAACTTACCAAGTATACAATTGGCAGTCGCGCTGTCTTCGCTCCTCAATGCGCGAGCTCCTTCGCCAGCCATATTTTATCGATCGGGCTTTCTTGTATGCCACTTGGCAAAGTGGCTCAATTTAGCCTGTCTAGCGACTTGACTCAAAGCGGTCTCAAGTCATAAAGCAGAGGCATTTGAGCGCTTTGGGTGTCAAGGTTTTTCGAGGTGGGAACTGTGGAGGTTAGGATAGTGGCATTCTGCGGTCACTCACCTAGAGGATTTTTTTATAAATTAATAACATAACATTCAGGTACAGTTTATGAAATCCACACTTTGTTTTCCCGAGACTTCTATTGAATATAACACCGTTGCTGTTAACAATAATGCTATTGACTCTTGTATCCTTGCAGCTTGGATTGATTTAGTAGGAGGAGATTTTGATAATTTGGGAGGAGATGATTGGCTGCCATTGTGTGGCGACATTGATGACGGCGAAATTTACCGGGAATGGTTTTTGTGGCAAGACAGCGAAGTGACTCAAGAGTGGGAAGCTTACGATCCCATTACTAATTATCGAGTTGTGGCACCTAGCCGAGAAATGATGATTGCTAAAATCGACCAAATAGAAGCTTCCAGAACAATTTAGTTGAACTGGAGAAGGTTAAATCTTGATTTTCCAATTTAATAAAACTTCTGTAAAAAAAACCGGTTTCTCCCAACCACAAAGAAACCGGGTTTTTCAGGCCACAACTCTAGGTTTTGGTTTAGTTCCACTGACCGAACATAATAATTTATGTCGCTACTGCTTTTTGTTTTTCTCGTTCTAATTTGCGCTGCTTCAATGCGGCAAGATTTTGTTTAATCGTGTCGATCGCAAATCCAGCTTCCTGCTGTTGGTATAATTCGCTGGCACGGATCAAATCTGCAACGGCCTCCTCATCCGATCGCAAATTCGCACAAGCCAAGGCGCGATTGTGGTAAGCTTCTGCTAAAGTTGAAACTTGTTCTACAGCGCTGGTAAATTTATCTTTTGCTTTGCGGTACTTTCCTGACTGATAAGCCTCAATTCCTTGTTGAAAATAAACGGAAGCTTTACTGCCGCTGTCGGTATCTGGAAATTCTGGGTAAGTTAAAATTGGTTCTTTAAAGAGTACAGAAATGCTGCCCTTGCCGAAGTAAGCCCAAGTCATTGTTCCAAACCCAATCCCCAGCACGAGGGCAATAATGACAGACAGAGCAATAAAATTGGTGAGTTCCATAGAGCAATATTTGTTGTATTATAATATGATAAGTTAATTTCTAACTTCTGCACCAATGGCTGCGCGGATTGACCTCAACTGGAAATGGTTTTTCGGATCGGTAGCTTTAGTATTGTCGATCGGCTTAATGATTGCAACTGCCAGTTCTGACGCAGCAACCAACGCGCAAACTCAAGCAGGGTGGCAATTGTTGCAGCGGGGGGAGACGGGGTTGGTGGTAGCAATGCGACACGCGATCGCCCCAGGTACTGGAGATCCTGCTAACTTTAAGTTAGGCGACTGTTCCACCCAGCGCAATTTATCAGTACAGGGAAGAACTCAAGCCAAGCAAATTGGAGCCGAATTTCGCAACCGCAACATCAAAGTGGCCAGAGTTTTATCGAGTCAGTGGTGTCGGTGTTTGGAAACAGCAAAACTGATAAATATAGGCAAAGTCGAACCGTTCCCAGCATTGAACTCGTTCTTTAGCGATAGCAGCAAAGAAGCCCAACAAACAGCGACAATTCGCAAATTAATAGTTGGCAACCGCAACACAAAAGGCGCGATTATTATGGTAACTCATCAAGTGAATATTACGGCGATTACTGATATTGTACCGCAAAGCGGCGAAGCTGTGATTCTCAAAAGCGATCGACAAGGTAAAATCCAGATAATCGGACGAATTGGAGGATTTTAAATAAATAAAAAGTTATAATATTACCAATTACCCATTCCCCATTTATATGAGTTTCCAATACAGCGCAGCCCTAGTGACTTTAGCAGATATTGATAAGGAAGTTCTTGTTAAATTTTACACAAAATTTCTCGACATAGAACCCAACCCTTACATTCCCAATACTTATGCTGAATTTCAACTCCCCGGCTTAAGAATCGGCATATTCAAACCCAAAGATTCCCACAAATCAGAATTTGCAAATCGAGCAAAAACAGGCATGAGTCTGTGTTTGGAAGTCAGCGATATCGAAAATGCGATCGCCCGAATTTGGGCTTTAGGTTATCCGCCCAACGGAGAAATTATCAAAGCTGCTCACGGTCTAGAAATCTATGCCTTCGATCCTGCGGGCAACCGCATAATTTTACATCAATCCAATCAGCCGTAGAGACTGTAGAGAAGACTAGGCGATTTCAATCGCTACTACACTTGCTTCTCGTCCGAACTCAGAGTGGTTAAGAAATCAAGGGGATATTTAAGGCGGACTGGGTATAAAACCAGCACTTACCATTCAAAACTCAAAACTCAAAACTGCCTTAACTACCTAATCAGTTCAGCAAAACTATAAAAACTGATAATTAATAACAACAATGCTGTCAGATGAGTTAGTTGAAATTGAGGTCGCGGGCCGAGATATTCCCGCACCAAAATAGAAAAAGACGAACCAATTATATAACTCAGAGACAGCGTTAAATACTGCCACTGCAATGTTACACTCCACAGCCCGAGCAAAATCATCGCCAAAGTCAACATTACCAACTCAACAAAGCGAGGCGGATTGTGCTGAGTAGACAGAATCAAAGTGTCCAACCAATATTGCCAAGGTCTCATGTTTTAGCGATCGAGCTTTTAGATTTAGCCTTCTAGCTTAACCTACGATCGCCATTCAGTTTGTTGCTGCAAACACCTTAAAGCCTCCGCCGTCTCAACCTGCGCAAATTGCCCGTAAAAGCGACTGACGCTGTAAAAAGGGTCTGGGGTTTCCAAAATAATCGACTTATCGCCCATTTCGGCCAAAAATCCCATCAATTCTACCGGGGCGACAGGCGCACAAATCCACAAAGCCATCGGTTGCTGCGACTCCAAAGCCTTAGCCGCCACAGCCATCGTCATCCCCGTAGCAATGCCGTCATCTACCAAAATCGCCAAAGCCCCAGCCGCGCTGATATTTGGGCGTCCAGGAGACAAATCTGCCAGCAGAGATTGAGCATTATTTTGAGCCCGGGGCAATGCTGATTTTTGCAAGCGTAAATTGTGCTGCTTTTGCTTTTCCCAGAGGACGTGACCGTCAGCAGTTGCAGCCCCGATCGCCAATTCTAAATTATCTGGGCGAGTAATTTTCTTGGCGACAACCACATCCAAAGGACAGCCCAAGCGGCGCGCAATCGGCACAGCAACGGGCAAACCCCCGCGCGGCAAGGCGTAAACAATCGGTTTCACCGCCTTCTGTGTCATTAAACTCAACTTGCCGAACTCGTCCACAACTGCCTCGGCCAGTTTTTCGCCTGCATCGGCGCGATCGTCAAAAAACGGGTTAGAGAACATATTTTTGCCTGTACGAGCTCAACCAAACAATTGGAGATTGTGCCAGTGTTAATTTGAGATTGTGTGATCGACAGCATCGCACACAAGCATCTAGCCAATCTCAAATCACCAAACCCGATCTAAACTATAAACTCTAGACTCCAAAATATCTCCCTAATTGTAAAATGTATGTCCAGCGACTTGCAACTAAGCCTTTTTGACAACAATCAAAGTGCCACTTTCCAAACAGACTCAATACCAGCAAATGCCAAAATTCCCATTCCTCCCGGCACTTATCAAAATATGGAACAAATCGGCGAGCACTGCAACCGCTGCTACCGCTGCGAATTGGGCAATACGCGCACTCACGCTGTCATCGGGCGTGGCAATCCTCAAGCCTCAATTTTGATTGTGGGAGAAGCGCCCGGACAAAACGAAGACGAAACCGGATTGCCCTTCGTCGGGCGATCGGGCAAACTGTTAGATAAGATTTTAGAATCCGTGGGATTGAGTGCAGAAACCGACGTATTCATTGCCAACGTCATCAAATGTCGCCCTCCCAACAACCGCCCTCCGACAGCAAAAGAAATCGAAGCTTGCAAACCATACTTGCTCGAACAAATT
This sequence comes from Microcoleus sp. Pol1C5, assembly GCF_036701115.1. Taxonomy (NCBI): domain Bacteria; kingdom Bacillati; phylum Cyanobacteriota; class Cyanophyceae; order Oscillatoriales; family Microcoleaceae; genus Microcoleus; species Microcoleus sp. Pol1C5. The sequence goes on from NZ_JAUBQE010000005.1 coordinate 161,330, forward strand.
CGCATCTTAGACCCCAAAATCATTTTATTAACTGGTGCAACAGCCCTCAAAGGTTTGCTAAGCGACAAGCGGCCTATTAGTAAAATCCGAGGTCAATGGATTGAATGGGAAAATCGTTTGTGTATGCCAATTTTTCACCCGTCTTACTTGCTGCGAAACCCCTCCCGCGAACCGGAAACTCCGAAATGGTATATGTGGCAAGATATGCAGGCAATAAAAGCTAAACTGGATGAATTAAAATAGCAATTGTAATAATTTTTTGTTTGTGCTTTGTATGGGCGGGTTTCACCAACTATAATTGCCGGAAACAGATAATCTCATAAACCCGCCCGCACCCCACGGTAAATCCCTCCACAGAAAATTCGTGAATTTTCTGATACCTCTGTCAGGAACAGGCAAGAGGCCTGTTCCACAATAAAAATTATTTCATGTAGGGTGGGCGTCTCGCCCGCCCGAAAATACAATTTAGTTGCGAGACAACTTATTTTTTGCACGACAATCTCGCAACCACAAACGAATCGCCTCAGCAATTTCGCTTTTCACCCCCTCCCGCCGCAACAACGGACGAACATCCGCCGCAGTATCCAACCTAGAAACAATTTTTACTAATTCCCACCCGTTCTCGGTTTTAGTTAAAAACAGCCAATGATATTGCTGAATTTCAACTCGTTTATCCCCGCGATACTGCCGTTCCAAAGTAGTAATGAAAACTTGACTAGCATTTTCAGGAAGTGCATCTTCAAAATTCAAAGGTAACGGTTCAAACTCCGGGCGGCCGGCTAAAATTATTTGCGGCAGCGCGTAACCGGGCGGTGTGTTAGTGTTAGGAGAAAAGTGCGATCGCACAATTACGCGATTAGCATAACTCGGCAAATCTTGCAACAGGCGATCGACCAAAGTTTCTAAATCAGCGGGACAGGGCGATCGCACTAACAAACCATACCGACTTGCATTGATACTGTTAGTATGATTTGTCAGAAAATTAACTGCCAAAGTCGGAGTTGCAACCGCAGATATCAGCAGATAAACACAGATAAACGCAGATAAAATTACACTGGCGTTCATCGGCTTTTATCGGCGGTAAAAAACAACATTTCTATTGTTACTCCAACTCTTCACAAATACGGGTAAAAGCCGCCACTGGATCGGGCGCAGCAGTAATTGGCCGCCCAATCACCAGATAATCCGCACCAGCTTTCAAAGCCGCCTTTGGAGTCATCGATCGCTTTTGATCGCCTCCATCGGCCCATTTCGGACGCACACCGGGACAAACTAACAGAAAATCATCCCCGCAACTCCTTCTTAACTGTTCTACTTCTTGCGGAGAGCAAACAGCCCCAGCTAAACCCGTTTCCTTAGCCAACAATGCCATGTGCAAAGCATATTCTGGCAACTCCAAAGGTATTTTCAACTCAAAAGCCAACTGCCGCGAATTCAAACTCGTCAACAGAGTAATTGCAATCAACTTAGGACTCGGTTTATCCACAGCCGCCGCCCCTTCAGTCAAAGCCAACTGTGCCGCTTTCAAAGCCTCTTTACCACAAGTAGAATGGATCGTCAATAAATCCACATTATACTTAGCAGCAGCCCGACAAGCACCAGCCACAGTATTCGGGATATCGTGAAACTTCAAATCGAGAAAAATCCGCTTTTCCCGCTGTTTTAAAATTTCCAAAATCCCCGGCCCGGAACTCACAAACAGTTCCAAACCGACTTTCCAGAAAGATACATCAGGCAGTTTGTCCAGAAGTGCGATCGCCTCTTCTTGACTGGAAACATCCAAAGCAACAATAATTCGATTATCAGCGTTCATCTTCAGTATTCATCTGCGGTTAAAAAAGAGATTCAAGACACCAATCGCACAAACTTATTCTTCCCAACCTGCAAAACCTTACCTTCCAATTCAGCAGGTGATTCAAAGGTGAGGTTAACATCAGAAACTTTATCGCCCTCCAACTTCACCCCGCCGCCCTGCATCAACTTCCTGGCATCACCGCTGCTTTTACAAAGCCCGCTAGCACTCAGAATATAAAACAACTTAGCCGGAAACTGCACACTTGCCAAAGAAAACTCCGCCACAGCATCAGCTTGTCCAGCAGCACCTTTAACCAGCGCCATTGCATCTTGTTGTGCGCGGTCCGCCGCTTCCTTCCCCCGATACTGGCGCACCACATCCACAGCCAAAAGTTTCTGTTTTTCTCGCGGATTTTCTGGCAATTCATCAAGTGGCAAATCAGTCAATAGTTCAAAATACTGGGCGATCGAACTATCAGCAATTTTCTCCAACTTAGAATACATCGTCAGCGGGTCTTCCGACAAACCCACATAATTGTTCAAAGACTTCGACATCTTCTGCACCCCGTCAGTGCCGATCAAAATCGGCATCAGCAAACCAAACTGGGGTTTCATCCCAAAATGCCGCTGCAAATCTCTCCCCACCGCAATATTAAACTTTTGGTCGGTTCCCCCCAACTCCACATCCGCTTCCAAAGCCACCGAATCGTAACCCTGCATTAGCGGATACAGAAACTCATGCAGATAAATCGCATTTTCCTGCTGCATCCGATTATCAAATCCCTCTTTAGCAAGCATCTGCTGCACCGTCATCGTCCTCAGCAGTTCCAAAATCTTCGCCAAGTCCAATTTCGACAACCACTCGGAGTTGTAGCGAATTTCCAAACGTCCTGGTGTGTCAAAATCTAGAATCGGACGCACTTGGTCTAAATAAGTCTTGGCATTTTCCGCCACTTGTTCGGCCGTCAACTGGCTACGCATCTCCGACTTCCCTGTCGGATCGCCAATTCTTGCGGTAAAATCTCCGATCAGCAGTAAGGCTGTGTGACCGGCATCCTGAAAAGCCCGCAGCTTGCGGACGCAAATGCTGTGTCCCAAGTGAATGTCACTCCCTGTCGGGTCAATTCCGAGTTTGACGCGCAAAGGTCGATCGACTTTTGCCAGCAGTTGGGCTAAATTTTCGTCAGGGTTGCTAGAATCAGGTCGATCTGGAAAAATCTCGCTGACGCCGCGGTAAAGCGCTGAAAGGTTAGGAGTTATCATCGGGGAGCGATCGTCCATCATATTTTGCCAAAGTGCAGCAGAATTAGTTACACTCACTGGTTGACGCATAAAAACATAACTATCAAGCTACTATAATCCCAAAGCTGACCGGCTTTCATTAGCTGACCCCGCCTAAAAACGGATACCAGCCCCCGACAACAGTCGTGGAGATCCCCAAATTTTAGACTATTGTTCAAACCCCCAGATTCATCTGTGGAATAAATCTAAAATCTAAAATCTAAAATCTAAAATCGACTGACAGTCTTTAGGGTTCGCATCTAAAATTAAAAGTCTTAAACCCCAAATCGAGTGAGGAAGTGAAATCCACGTGTCAACCAACGCAGTCCGCAATAACACGGAAAACTCAGCCCCCGTATTCGAGTTTGTTCAGTCAGTCAGTAAAGTGACCGCCGGAACTATACTCAGCATGACAATGCTTGCCAGTTCCGTAGTCGCTGGTGGACTGGTTGGCTTAGCGATCAGCTTCCGCAATTTGCCAGATGTTCGGATCTTGCAAACTTACTCTCCCACAGAAACTACTCACATTTACGACATCAACGGCAAGCCCCTAGCCAGCATCCACGACGAAGCCAACCGGGATGTCGTACCCCTTGACCAAATCTCCCCGCACCTGAAACGAGCTGTTCTGGCGATCGAAGATAGCAACTTCTTTACCCACAAAGGCATCAATCCCGGCGGGATAGCCCGAGCTCTCCTAGTTAACCTAGAGAAAGGTAGAACCGTGGAAGGGGGCTCGACTATGACTATGCAGCTAGTCAAGAACCTGTTTCTTTCTCCCCAGTCAAAATTTAGTCGCAAGGTAGCTGAAGCGGTAATGTCTATCCGCTTGGAGCAAATTCTCAACAAAGACCAAATTCTGCAACTATACCTGAATCAAATCTACTTAGGTCACAACTTGTATGGCGTAGAGACAGCCTCTCGAAGCTATTTCAACAAGTCAGCAAGTAATTTGACTCTTTCAGAAGCAGCGATGCTGGCCGGCTTAATTTCTGCCCCCGAAGAATACAGTCCTTTCGTCAATTACAAGTTGGCAAAAGAGCGGCAAACCCTCGTTTTAGGCCGCATGAAGGATCTTAAATGGATTACGCCCGCCCAAGAGACTGCTGCCCGCGAGGAAAAAATTAAGCTAGGCAAAATTACCTCTTTTGGTGGCTCTCAAGTTCCTTACGTAACACAAGCCGTAGTTCAGGAACTGACAAGGCGTTTTGGGCGAGATGCCGTGGTTAAGGGAGGAATGCGCGTTCAAACCACGATCGACCTCAAAATGCAGCGCATAGCCGAAGAAACCGTCAAAGCGTGGCACAATCGGCTTTACTACCAAGGCCTGTTTTACGATCGCGAGGAAGGTCAAATTGCCCTAGCCGCCGTCGATCCCCGCACCCACTTCGTCAAAGCAATGGTGGGCGGCGTCGATTACGAAAAGAGTCAGTTCAACCGGGCCATTCAAGCACGCCGCCAGCCCGGATCTTCTTTTAAGCCTTTTATCTACTACGCTGCCTTTGCTAGCGGCAAATACAGCCCCGATTCAGTTGTATACGACTCCCCTGTCGGCTACCGCGACGGCGACGGCTACTACTACCCTCAAAACTACGGCGGTGGCTTCTCCGGTGCAGTCAGCATCCGCAGAGCTTTGGAAGTCTCTCTGAACATTCCCGCCGTCAAGCTTGGCCAAGAAGTCGGATTGAATAAAGTGATTGAGATTTGCCGCGTGCTCGGCATCCGAAGTCCGATGGAACCGGTGATTTCTTTGCCATTGGGTGCCGTTGACCTCACTCCTTTAGAAATGGCCGGAGCTTTTGCTACCTTTGCGAACAACGGCTGGCATTCTGACACCACATTTATCGTGCAAGTCACTGACAGCAGTGGCAACGTCTTGCTCGACAATACGCCAAAACCCAAATTAGTTCTTAATTCCTGGGCTGCGGCATCTGTCAACAGCGCCCTGCAAGGGGTAATTAGCAGCGGAACGGCAAGGGCTGCTCAGCTTGGGCGACCGGCTGCTGGGAAAACTGGTACAACTTCGTCAGAACGGGATATCTGGTTTGTGGGTTACGTGCCGCAGTTGTCGGTGGCTGTTTGGATGGGCAACGACAATTACAGACCGATGAGCTACGGTGCTACTGGCGGTACTATTGTCGCCCCTGTTTGGCGTGATTTTATGAGCCAAGCTTTGGAGGGAGTTCCCGCAGAAAGTTTCAAACCTGCTTCATCTTTTGAGCGACCTTAACTATCAGTCATTTGTCATTAATCATTAGGGATTAGGCATTGGGCATTGGGCATTGGGCATTGGGCATTAGGGATTGGGCATGGGGAATACTTTCTTTTTCTTCCTTCTTCCTTCTTCCTGACATCCCTTACATCCGTTACATCCGTTACAGAATCCGTTGCCGAACTTCCTTCTTCCTTCTTCCTTCTGCTCCCTAGGATTGTTTTTCCAGCTCAGATTTCATCCGCTCCAGCGTTGAGTTCATTTGCTCAAACATTTGCTGGGGCGTGATACCAAATTGATTGAGCTGTGTTTTTAACTGCTCTACAGTCATCTGAGCCATGAAGTCCTCCGACAGCTCAAAGCGCTTCATAAAAATACGGTAGCGCTCCATCATTGATTCCATCTGAGCGATGAACATTTTCTTGCCTTCGCGATCGAATTTGCCGTAACTGCCACCTAGTTTGATGAGAGATTGATAGTCTTCAAACAATAGCTTGGCTTCTTGCTGAACAATTTCTGAATCAAAAAATCCCATAGCTTTCCTAATTTTTTAATATTCAACTAATTTTGATCGAGGCGAGAAATCCCTCTGCTTTTTGTACCATTTTATCAGTTGCCGGAGGAAGTCCCTACCCCTTAAGGCACAAGAATAAGTAGAAATTTCCGTACAGCATAAGGGATGGGCATTGGCCAAACAGGGCATTGGGCTGGCGATGACAACAGTCACACTGTCAACTGACTTCAAACTTGACCGATGCGTTCTAGAGGCCAAAATCGCACGACAGCGCGGCCGATGATGTTCTGCTTAGGTAAAAATCCCCACCTGCTGGAGTCATTGCTGTTGTTGCGGTTGTCTCCCATCACGAAGTATTCATTGTCTGGGACGCGATAAGGCCCCCACTGGTATTTAGGAGGTTCGGCAATATATTTTTCGTCGAGGGGTTTATCGTTGAGATAAACTAAACCTTTTTTAACGGCGACGGTTTGACCCGGTAAGCCAATTACCCGCTTGATGAATGCTTGGTCTTGGGTAAAGCCTTGTTCTTGCAACTTTTCGGGAGGGGCAAATACTACGATGTCACCTGTTTTGGGAGGTTCGAGGTAGTAAGAGATTTTTTCGACGACGACCCGATCGCCCACGTGCAAAGTGGGTACCATAGAATCTGAGGGTATGTAGCGCGGTTCGGCGACCAAGGCTCGAATCACTATTGCTAAACTCAAAGCAATAATCACTATCTGAAGATTTTCTCGCTGCGACTTCCACGCTTTCTGCCACCAGCTTTCAGGCGGATTTTCTGCTACTTGTGTACCCAATTTCTTTTTTTCAGATGTCATGAAAGTCCTCGCTATATAGTTGCCACTAATTATCTGATTAAGCTCGCTCAGCATTTAAATTGCATCTCAAGAAATAATCCAACCATGAGCGAGCTGGGCACGCGAACCCGCCCAAAATATACAATTTAAATGCTATCCAGCTTACCATTGAAGTATGTCGCTGTTAATTACTAGACGTGAAGTGCAGGCATTCGCAAACAATCTTGAAAAGCATCTGCGTTGCATCTGCGGTTTCCCTATCAATCAAAGCTTTATGCCATAACTATCCTCTTGATATTAACTCATAAAAAAGGCAGAGAATTTAAATTCTCTACCTTTTTTATGTGAGGATTTTGAGTTGTTTGCGATTACGAGATTGGTTATTTCCAAACTTAACTCGCGATCGCACTTACTCAAACTTACTCAGCGCCTTGGGGCAGCAATTCCCGCTTTTGACCTTGCAGCACCTTAACAATTCCGTCCTCGCCCACATCCACAACAGCGGTGTCACCGTCTTTGATGCGGCCAGAAAGGATTTCCTCAGCCAAGCTGTCTTCCAGCAAGCGCATGATGGCGCGGCGCAGGGGCCGGGCTCCGTAGCTGGGGTTGTAGCCTTCTTCTACCAGCCGCTCTTTGAATTTTTCGGTCACTTCCAGGGTGATTCCCTGTTCTGTCAAACGACCGAACACTTCTTTGAGCATGATGACCGCGATTTCCTTGACTTCTTCCTTGTTCAACTGGCGGAAGACGATAATTTCGTCGAGTCGGTTGAGGAATTCGGGGCGGAAGTAGTTTTTGAGTTCTTCGTTAACCAAAGAACGAATGCGGTTGTAATTAGCATCGGCTTGGTTGTCGCTGAACTCGAAGCCGAGGCCGCCGCCGCCTTTTTCAATCACCTTAGAACCGATGTTTGAGGTCATGATCAGCAGCGTGTTTTTGAAGTCCACGGTGCGACCTTTGGCATCTGTTAAGCGGCCGTCTTCCAATATTTGCAAAAGCATATTGAAGACATCGGGGTGGGCTTTTTCGATTTCGTCGAACAGCACGACGGTGTAAGGACGGCGGCGGACTGCTTCTGTGAGTTGGCCGCCTTCGTTGTAGCCGACGTAGCCCGGAGGAGAACCGATGAGTTTGGAGACGGTGTGCCGTTCCATGTACTCCGACATATCCAACCGAATCATCGCGTCTTCGGAACCGAAGAAGTAGCCGGCTAGGGCTTTGGTGAGTTCGGTTTTGCCGACGCCGGTGGGCCCGGAGAAGATGAAACTGGCGATCGGGCGATTGGGATTTTTCAAGCCAACGCGAGCGCGACGGATGGCGCGGGAAACGGCTTTCACTGCTTCTTCCTGTCCGATCAAGCGCTGGTGCAAGGTATCTTCCATGTGCAGCAGCTTTTCGGATTCGGATTCGGTCAGTTTGTTTACCGGGACGCCCGTCCAGCTTGCCACGATTTGAGCGATATCTTCTTCGGTGACTACTGGCGATGGGTCGGTTTCGCCGGTGCGGGCCGAGTCGGTTTTTTTGGCTTGGGAAATAGCGCGAATTTCGGCTTTGATCGTCATTTCTCGATCGCGCAATTCGCCGGCTTTGTCAAAGTCTTGAGAACGCACCGCTTCGTCTTTATCTTTGAGGACTTGGCGCAGTTCTTTGTCAAGTTCTTTGGCTGCGGGGGGCAGTTGGGAGTTGATCAAGCGAACTCTAGAACCAGCTTCGTCTACCAAGTCAATTGCTTTGTCTGGGAGGAAGCGATCGGAGATGTATCGGTGAGAGAGTTTGGCTGCAGCTTCGAGGGCTGTATCCAAGATTTTCAGCTTGTGGTGCTGTTCGTAGCGTTCTCGCAGACCGAAGAGAATCTCGATCGTCTCGTCAACGGTGGGTTCGCCGACCATGACGGGCTGGAAGCGCCGCTCTAGGGCTGCATCGCGCTCGATGTGCTTGCGGTACTCGTCGAGGGTCGTAGCACCGATACACTGGAGCTCACCTCTAGCCAAAGCCGGCTTGAGAATGTTCGCTGCGTCGATCGCCCCTTCAGCCGCACCTGCACCGATCAAAGTGTGCACTTCGTCAATCACCAAAATCACGTTACCCGCCGTGCGGATTTCGTCCATGATTTTTTTGAGGCGTTCTTCAAATTCGCCCCGGTATTTGGTACCGGCGACGAGCAAGCCGATGTCGAGGGTGACGACGCGCTTTTCTTCAAGGATGTCTGGGATGTCGTTGTTAGCAATGCGCTGGGCGAGACCTTCGGCGATCGCAGTTTTACCAACTCCCGGTTCGCCAATCAGCACCGGATTATTTTTGGTGCGGCGACCCAGGATTTGAATTACCCGTTCGATTTCTTTTTGGCGTCCGACTACTGGGTCTAGTTTGCCATCGACCGCCATTTGAGTAAGGTTGGCTCCAAATTCGTCGAGAGTTGGAGTTTTGGTGCGAGCGCCGCCGCCAGTGGCTGCGACTTCTGCGGTTTCTCCCAGCATCCGAATCACTTGGGTGCGGACTTTCGACAAGTCTACTCCCAGATTTTCTAAGACTCTGGCCGCTACTCCTTCACCTTCGCGGATCAGGCCCAGCAGCAGGTGTTCAGTGCCGATGTAGTTGTGTCCGAGTTGGCGAGCTTCTTCTAGGGATAGTTCTAGAACCCGCTTGGCGCGGGGGGTGAACGGAATTTCGACTGCTACGAAGCCGGAACCGCGCCCGATGATTTTTTCCACTTCAATGCGCGCGTCTTTCAGGTTGACGCCCATTGATTTGAGGACTTTTGCTGCAACCCCGGTTCCTTCACCGATCAGACCCAGGAGGATCTGTTCTGTCCCTACGAAGTTGTGACCCAGGCGGCGAGCTTCTTCCTGGGCCAACATGATTACTTTTATTGCTTTTTCTGTGAAGCGTTCAAACATGATTTATTCCCATCACCTGCTGCTATGTGCCCGTTTCGAGGTCACGCTCGCACAACGAGCGTTTGTGTTCGAGTGTTAACTCGTACTGCTTATTCTAGCGCGACACTCCCAACCTATCTGCCGCACTCGGCTGCGGTTGCAGATTCCAGGCTCATGTTGCAGGGTGGCTTTCAACTGGGAAGACCCAAATGGTGGCTGACCTACAACCTCCCCTAGACTGCAAGAAGATTGCTCTTCTCGGCCCGTGCCCAACCTACGACTGCGTATTGATGGATTCTAGCATAATCTTTTTGGCTGTCATGCAGGCGCAAAATGGATATTTCTCCAAGTGACAGGCCAGGTTTTGTACAAAACTTATTAGTTAGATTCACGAGCGATCCCCTAAACTCACCCTTAAGCTGTTGTCCATCTCAAGGATCTGTTGGTTTGGGAGGGCGAGAGCGAGCTGGGCTTTCTTTATCTAAAATTTTGCCCCCGATTCGTTGAAGATTTGGGTATTGTTCCTGTTGTCAGTTGTGCGATCGCTCCTGAGCAATTAGTGAGTGTTGATAGGCTCTGAGGGGTTTGGCTCAGACTATACTCAGCACGGTTCAAGACCTTGCTTTCGTAGCAGAGTGCTTTGGTCGTTAACTCGTCAGACTTAAAAGTCTGAAACTTCTATTTTGGAAAAGAATCTAAATCCTGTTTAAGGCGTAGTGAAAGTAAATAATGAACACTAGAAACTTAGATGACCAGGTAGAAAGTACCGAAAATGGAGCGATCGAAGTTACAAGTAAATTCCAGGATGCAGCCACAAAAACTTCTGCAGCTTCACACAAAGAATTCAATGCAGAACAGCTAGGACGTGTCTACTTTATTCGGCACGGTGAAAGTACCAGTAACGAACGCAACATTTTTGCAGGAGTTCTGGATGTTGACCTCACATCCTTTGGCCGATTGCAGGCGCGACGTGCAGGTGTTGACCTGAAGAAAAAAGGTACAAAGTTTGACGCAGTATATGTCTCCCACATGAGACGCGCACGGCAAACCTGTGAAATCGCCCTTGCTGAAAGTCAGGCACTAAAGTCGCCCGATACTCCCGTTCAAATCGACCATCGAATTAGTGAAAAATCCTTTGGCATTTTTGCGGGGCGCAACCTAAATCTGCTGCGTCTAGCACTGGGCTACGAAGGCTTCGAGGAAATGTTGCATTCACATAACGAAGCACCTCCGGCTGGCGAAAAGATTGCCCAAGTTTACTCTCGCGCTGCCCGTTTCTACGAAGACAAAATAGTACCGCACTTGGAACGCGGTGAAACAATTCTAGTAGTGTGCCATCAATATGTATTGGAGCCTCTAGCACTTTATTTAAGCGGTCTACCGCCGACAGCTTATAAACACCTGAAACTCCCCAATGGCAAAGCTCTCAGCGGTGTGGATCTCGTGAAGTTTCGCGACAAGGAATCTGGTGGTGCGGCTTCTGTGCGAAAAGAGATCAACGATCTTTCAATTATGTGGGCGATTTTGATCTATGCCGCCGCCTTTTTGCTGGGAAGCTTAGCAAGGGCAATCAGCACCTCAGAAGCAGGGATTCCGTCAGTCCTATTTCGAGCAATAATCGTTGCGTGTCTTGCCGCCTCAACTTTTTATACTTATCTAGACATTGACTTTGCAGCGAGTAAACGCAAAGTAACCTCTACTGTGAAGTATCTAGTTTACGGGTGGATGGCAGTGCGATGGGCAGTTGGGCTATTTTTAATATTTTCTGGATTTTTGTATCAGAGCGAAGCGGATCTGTACAAAGTTTTGTGGGTGCTGTTTTGGATGGTTCCCCCAGCCCTTACTTCCCCAGTTTTATCCGTGCTTTGGGGCGGCAATCTTTATCCGTCGGCTTTATTGTCAAGAACGCTATCAATCGTTGCTCCACTGGCGCTTTTGGCTACATTGAAGGTTGCCAATTTACCCATTAACGTTGACAGCCTGATCTTTTTCGGCATCATTCTAATTGTAGGTCTGGCAATACCGGGTGCGATCGCCCAGTTTTGGCGCGACAAATCCCCGGTTGAATCAAACCACCACAGTAAAAACTGGAAATTCATCGGAGTGCTTGCTGTCGCATTCCTGGCCTTGGCAACAGGGTTTCAGTTTACTCCCTCAACCTTCATTTCGGATCTATTTTCTTCAACCGATCCGAACCGCTCGCTAGCCTGTCTGCAACAACTAGCAATTGCAACTTTAGTGTTTGTCTCGATGCGCGTTTTGGCTGTATTAACCTCAGCATTTACGAAGGGCAAGCTTAGCAAGGCAGAAGCTCGTGATGCTTATATCCTGCTTGTGAATCCAAACTTTTTCCTTTGGGCGGCTCTTTTCATCGGAGTTAGTGCAACAGCAAATCCCGAAGCCGTAAAATATGCAATTTTTTGGGCAGCGCTGGGGTTCTTCTGCATACCACTCATCGAACAGATATTGTTCATGAATTCTTTTGGCAATGACATACTGAGAGAAACACTGCGTTCTTCGAGAGTGGTAACAGAAGATATCAAAAAGCTTTTCCTGCAATTGGATACGGATGGAAGTAAGGCGCTCGATCGAACTGAGATTATGGAGTTGTTAGGGCTAATCGAAGATATGACAACAGGCGAACGCAGCTCTGAAGAAGTCAGGAAATACGTCACTGATTATCTTTTCAACATTCTTGACAGCGATAAAAATGGCAGTGTTGATTTAGCGGAATTAGAAGAGTACATATCAACGTATGGGTTAGTTGCTAACCTTAACGTTGCTCAAATCTAAACTTTGGCTCAATAAGCCATAACATCTTTGCTTAGGGTAGGGGTAGTCAAGGCACAAAACCTAGGAAATTTCCCAACCGAAAACCAACTCTACCCTTTTATTTACATTTATTGAGGAAACGCTCTCTGGCAAAAATCGCTCTCAAATCGTTGCCAGAAGTCTGCCAGCGCATCGAAGTAATTGGCAAGATACTCCAAGTCAAAAAGCGTGATGGACGCCTCGTTGCTACTGGTTGGAATAATGAGCATTTGGCAGTTACACCCAATGAATCAAAGGAAGTTCGCGATCGCGTGTTGTTGCCCGATCGGTCTCCCGACCGGGATGCCTTGGGTATTCCTTGGGAACTCATTCATGCCCATGATGTCACACCCGGCAGCCATGAAGGCGTGATTGACACCACAATTCAATATGAGGCAAGAGTATCAATTTCGATGTTTCACTCGGATGAAGTCAATGAAGAAGCTATACTGTTTGCCAACTGGGCTTACCGCAGTATTCATGACGCCATTATTCCTTATCGGTACGCGATCGCTGGAAGCGCTCTCTTATGGCTGATACAACTGCCTGATTCCATAGAAATTCTCTGTTCGGCAGCAGCGGATGGTGCAATACTTACGGAATTTCGGCTACCTGCATTAACTACAAAGACTTTGAAAATAATAAAATTCGACGATGTAAGTCCTGTGGTTTTCAGTGAGATCAAAAAAATACTTGCGTGAGTACCTTAAAACTAGGAAGAGGAAAATATCCAATGAATTTAGACAAGTTTGTACTAGCACAAAATATGGCTTTTCTAATAGCCATTCCACCAGAAAGTAATTTAGCGAAATTGCTCTCCTTTTGCTTAGCGACAAAGGCTAGAAAAAAGACGACCGGAACAGAAATCTTAAAAATAACCTGTGACCTAATGGAAAACCCATCTAATTTGCCCTATTGGACTCAAGACGTGATGGGGCTAGATTTAGATTACACCAGTGAAGAGTGGAAAGCTTTAGGAGAAATGGGAATCAACGATGCAGATGAGTTTATGGCTACCCTGCGGCAAGAGTTGGAAAATTTAAGTTTGTAGTATCTGGCCCTGGCGTCAGGAAATAAACTATCAGGTTTCACACACTCGATCAACAGCACTCATCAGATCGGGATAGTTAAAAAACCCTGTCTAAAGACAAGGCATAGTCAACTTTCAAGAGAGAAACAACAATATGTCTTTAAATGTTGAACTTTTAGAGCAAAGTTTTGAGAAAATCAAACCTCGTGCTGATGAATTTGCTGCTAGCTTCTACGAAAACCTGTTTAAACTTTATCCAGAAGTCAAACCGCTATTTGCCAATACCGAGATGGCAAAGCAACAGAAAAAGCTGCTTAATTCTCTGGTTTTGGTAGTAGAAAATCTTCGTTCTCCAGAGGCTTTAGGGCCAGTTCTCAACATACTGGGAGGCAGACACGTCAGTTATGGAGCGATCGCCAATTCTTACCCGGCAGTTGGAGAAGCACTACTAATCACCTTTGAGGAGTATCTTCAGGAAGATTGGACTATTGAAGTCAAACAAGCATGGATCGATGCCTACGGAGCGATTACTGCTTTGATGTTAAAAGGCGCAGGTGTAGTTTCTACACCTGAAGAAGTTCCATTAGAAACAGAGATTATTCCCGATAAACAGGTAAGTATAGCAGCTAACCACGAACTTGATCCCGTTCCAGAAACACCGCCAAAATTAGCCGTTGATGTACTCGAAAGCAGTTTCGATAAGATTAAACCTCGTGCTGATGAATTTGCCGCTAGCTTCTACGAAAACCTCTTCATCGCTCACCCTGAATTTAAACCCCTGTTTGCTAATATAGATTTAGAAAAGCAACAAAAAAAGCTCATAAATGCTTTGGTATTGGTAGTAGAAAATCTCCGCTCTCCAGAAGCTTTAGGGCCTGTTCTCAATGCCTTGGGAGGCAGACACATCGGCTATGGGGTAATTCCCAAATATTATGGGCCAGTTGGAGACGCACTGCTGATGGCTTTTGAGCAGTCTCTCCAAGAAGATTGGACTCCCGAAGTCAAGCTGGCCTGGACAGATGCCTACAGAGCAATTACTGGTTTGATGTTAAAAGGCGCAGGTGCAGATTCTTCACCAAATGTTGTCGCAGATAAAAAAGATGTCACCCACCATCAGCCAAAAGAATCACAGACACAATTACTGAACGAATATAAGCCGATCGCGCCACCAACCGAGGAAGAGAAAAAGCCTTTAGTATCTATTCAATTGGATGGTGAAGTTATCCAAAAAATGCTCTCGAAAATAACTGATAGTTATCAGCAATTTCAGGGTCAATCACTCATTCACCGCTTGGGTGAAGTTCTCAAAGGAATTTTAGGAAAATTCATTGATAATTTTTGGACACAACCCGCCTGGTTAGTGGCTAGTGTTTCAGCAGTTCTGTTCATTATAATTTATGTGGCGGCGGATGATAATTCTCTGATTGGAGAGGTTTTGCAGAGTGTTGATGCTCTTAGTATGGTCGTTGCTTTAATTTTATTCATTAAGGAAGCTCCGGATCGTCGGAAGCAATTTCATTACCAAGCTTGGAGTATAGTTGATGCAGCACACGGCGTAAAAGTTAGCTATGCAAGAATTCTGGCACTCCAAGATTTGAATGAGGATGGTGTTTCTCTTAGAGGTTTGGATGCTATTGGTGCAGAGTTAATAGATATTAATCTCTCCCGGGCAAATCTCAGTGACACCAAATTGAGTGAATCCGACCTCAGTAATGCTAATCTGAGCCACGCTAACCTCAATAATGCTAACCTCAGTCAGGCTAAATTGAGTGGCGCTACTCTCAGTCATGCCAACCTGAGTTTTGCTCGATTAAGTCAGGTTAATTTCAGTAGTGCCAACCTCAGTGGCGCTAATTTAATTTGTGCGGACTTGAGTAACGCAAATATGAGCGGTGTCAATTTGACGAATGCTAGTTTGAGTGGTGCTAACCTGAAGAGTGCCTACCTAAGTGGTGCAAATCTCAAAGGTGCTAAAGTTAGCATTTCTGATCTGAGTGGTGCTTTGCTCACAGGTGCTGTTATGCCTGATGGCTCAAAATATAAGTCTCTGGAAGATGGAATCACAAATAAATAAATTGATGCCAGCTTTTTTATGACCTTAATATCTGTTTTTATACTAAAATGGTCGCGTCGCCCTTTTAGTATAAAAGCTTTGGCTTACGGAAATGCGATCGCAGGGGAGGAAACCTGTTGACCTGGAATCGTTTCATTAAAGTGCTGCTCATAACAAGAATGAAAATAGCAACATTGACACTGAGATTAATCTCCTCTACACTATAAATGACTACGAAAAAACTTTCTAATTCGTTCTCATTCTCTTTCTAAGTTCTGTCATTATCCACTACCACAAAGGTTAAAACCAACTATGACGACATCTCAAAATATGTAAACCCTCTACTCTTGGGCATCATTTTTGAGCAGCATCTGAAAATCAGGGAAACCTAACACAATTAAAAAAAGATAAATCAACAGAATCAGGTAGAATCTATTTAGAATATATTGTATAGCTACAAATAGCGAAAAGTTTTCCTGACAAAATTACTATCATACAAGAACCTAATATGCAACCGCAAAAACCCGTTCAAGCCGCAGTTGAAGACTTGCAAAAAAGGCATTCTCGTCGTTCCGGTCGGCGAGATCGTTTTTTTAAAAATCTCAAAGAAAAACATCCCAATTTTCACACTTTCTACGTATTTATCAACATTATTGCTATTTGGACTGGTGCTTTCACTATATTTGACTCATGGGCTGTCGGAGAAAATTTGTTAGAAGCACCCGCCCCTGAATTTTATCTAGAAAGTATTCTGCGCTTTCTGAGTTTGCTAGCTGTTGGCCTGATAATGCTTCTCTTAGACGACCTCTCCTTAAAGGAGTTGCTATTTGGGAGAACAACTCCTTCAGAAAAAGCTTTTGAGGCTATGAATTTTAGAGAGAAAGTCTTTCATAAATTCAAAAATAAGTATCCCAGCTTGTCTACTATTTATACTCTAATTGCAATCATCTTATGTTGGTGCGGCGTCTGGGGTTGCTTTTACAAAGTTCCGCTGCAACCATTCTTGCGGGCAGTGCTATCAGTTTTTGGTGGTTTCTTCTTGCTTTATATTGACGATATGAAGCTGGACGAACTTTAGGCTTATCGGTCTTTATATTATCAAAATTTGTGAAAAATAATGGTCAAAAAATGCCAAAACATATATTGTAAATACGAAGTGGATCGCAGCGGTTTCATGGCTGAAGCCGACTCGGAAAAAATGGCTTAGTCTCAGGCAGGAGTTATGGGTTATCAACCGGGCCATTACTGTACAACATCATTCGTTACGTTTGCGAGAGCGGGTCTGTCTTATACTATGGTTTCTATTGCGTTATCTGTAATTTGAGTGGAATTTTGCCAATCTAAAGATTAGGCCTTAAACCACTTCATTTAGGCGGAAAACTCCTTTAATTTATTTGCTCAAAACCGACAAACCCATAAGCAACGCTCATTCTATGGCTACCACAACCGACGAGCCATTACCTTTACACGAAGTTATTTCGCGGATTTTGGCACCGGAACCCTCCTTCCAGAAGCCGAAGAGACTCCTCGCGGGATTGGGTACAATGCAAGCCCTCAATCAGCGCCTGGAAAATCAACCCCTGCTGGATTTCATCAACGCCACTTTGCGGGGAATTAGTCAGGTCATTTTCGTCAACAACCCTTTGAGTGGATTGCTAATCCTCGCTGCTATGTTCATTCAGTCTCCCTGCCTAGGAAGCATGAGATAATGACTATCTTGGGCGGTGTAGTTTTTTGGCAAGAGAGCACTGTTTAGTGGGGAACCGAGTCCGCTATCCATCGCTGCCGTTGACGATTTGCAAGTTCTTGTTATCTACTCAGATGCTGTAAATACGATGATTGAACGTCAACCCACCTTGGGGCGCGAGATCGGTCAAATTATCGAAGCGCGAAGCAAAGCGGTAAGGATGGCCCGGCAGGCAGATGTTTCTTCCCATGCTGAGGTTGATTCCCTATGAGGATTTTGAACTAAATTGATATCGAGTAACCAATTATTCGTCAATACAACTTAAAGGCGCAATAAGTTACATTCTCAACTCAAAATTTATCGATCGCCAAATGCCAGTTTTTCTGACGCAGCCGATCGCAAATTTGCACTTTCTCAACCGCTAAATATTGCTGAAATTCTGGTTTCTCTATGCCGCTGCGCCACATTACCAGAGCATCTTCTCCGGTGTCTTCGTAGTACCGTTTCCGCCGTCCTGCCTCTTTAAACCCAAATTTTTGGTAAAGAGAAACTGCGGCTAAATTAGATTCCCGCACTTCTAAAGTTGCCCGTTCTAATTGTCTATAGTGAGCCTTTGTTAGTAAATCCCAAAGCAGGGCTTGTCCTAAACCCTGACCTTGAAAGCGAGGATGAATTGCCAAAATTGTAATGTGAGCTTCTTCTAAAATTGCCCACAGGCAACCCAAACCGATCAGGGTTGGGCTAAGTTTTGAGTTGGGAGTTGCTGGCGAGCATCTCTCAACACTGAGCGGTTTTGAGTTGAGAATGCTGTTCGGCTCGATCGACTCGAGTTCGCTCTCGAATCCTTCTGATGCGCCGACCTCGGTTTCCGAGGCCCACAAACCCAGTAAATCGCTGTTAGGACTGCCTAACTCACGCCCATAACCTTCTAAAGTCCACAGTCCGCCAAAACAGAGGCGATCGAGTTCGACTGCACTGTTGAGGTCTTCGGCGGTGAGATGTTTAATTTGTAGAAAACGCACGGCTGTAAATTGTACACTGGAAAACACAGTAGCGATTAGCTGTTTGTTGCTAGTTTTGAGTCATGACTCACAAGTCTCCAGACATTAGTCTACTGCCAACGACCAATGACTGCTGATTAATGACTGCCGACTGCTGACTGCTGATTAATGACTGCTGACTAATAACCTAGGATAGTTATTGCGCGATGGTATCAACTCAATCTTTCGGGGTCGAATCGGGACTTAAGTATCTGTCTGAGTCGAAGCCGGCCCTGCAAAATCGATCGCCCAATCAAGAACTGTTACCGCTGACAGCCAGTGTTAACAGCAGCGATCGGTTGGAAATCGGAGGCTGCGAGGTGACAGCTTTGGTGGAGCAATTTGGCTCGCCGTTGTATATTTTAGACGAAGAAACGCTGCGGGCGGCTTGCACCCAGTACCGGGATGCTTTCGAGCGTTACTATCCGGGCGAATCCCAAGTGCTTTATGCTTCTAAAGCTTGGAGTTGTTTGGCAATTTGCGCGATCGCAGCTTCGGAAGGCTTAGGCATAGATGTCGTATCCGCCGGAGAAATCCACACTGCACTGCAAGCCGGCGTCAACCCCGACAAAATCTACTTCCACGGTAACAACAAGTCTCGCGAGGAACTACAGCTAGCTGTCGAAAACGGCTGCATTACCGTAGCCGACAATTGGCGGGATTTAGAGACTTTAGCAGAGTTGGGAAAATTGGGTGTCAGCAGCCTCACAGGTGGACCGACACGAGTTATGGTGCGGTTTACTCCTGGAATTGAGTGTCACACCCACGAGTACATTCAGACGGGTCAAATCGACAGTAAATTTGGCTTCGATCCCAACTCACTCGATCGAGTATTTACTTTCATCAGCCAACAGCCGTCGTTATTTTGCGTCGGAGTGCACGCTCACATCGGCTCTCAGATTTTTGAACTGCAACCCCATGACGATTTAGCTGAAGTCATAATTCAGGCCTTGACAAAAGCACAGAGTTATGGTTTGCCAGCAACAGAAATTAATATTGGCGGTGGGTTGGGCATTCGCTATACTGAAGCGGACGATCCTCCTAGCATTGAAGATTGGGCTCGTACGATTTGCAAGGCAGTGGTAGCAGCTTGCGAGCGGCAGCAATTGCCCTTGCCTAAATTGCTTTGCGAACCTGGTCGATCGCTCGTGGGTACAGCTTGCGTTACAGCTTACACCGTTGGCTCTAAAAAAGTCATTCCGGAAATGCGGACGTATATAGCTGTCGATGGCGGAATGTCGGACAATCCGCGTCCTATTACCTATCAATCAGTTTATCGAATCCTCGCAGCCGGCAAAATGTCTGCTCCCTTAACGGAAACAGTGACAATTGCTGGGAAACACTGCGAATCAGGCGATGTTCTGATTAAAGATGCCAAATTGCCAGAGTGTGGGGCCGGAGATATCCTAGCCGTTCCGGCTACAGGGGCATACAATTACAGCATGGCTTCTAACTACAACCGAGTGCCCCGACCGGCAGCGGTTTTAGTTAGAAATGGGGAAGTTAACACGATTATACAGCGGGAAACTTACCAGGATTTGCTGAGGCTTGACCGCCTTCCTGAACGACTCGGAGCTCAAAAGTTAAAAGTTAAAAGTTAAAAGTTAAAAGAAAGACAATCCATGTTTACTTAGTGATGATTGCCTTTTCACTTTTAACTTTTGCCTTGTTCAGTCATGCGATTAGATTGACATTCCCCGGTCTAAAAACACGGGGATTTTCAGCATATTCCTTATAACAACTGTTCATGGTTCATGGGTTCGAGTGCATCACGGTTCGCGGTTCACAGGCGGTAGCGTTCGATGAACCATGAACAATCAACAATCTGGCTATGACTTTAGCCTCGTTCAGTCCTTATTGATTCAAGGGATAGATATTGGACTGGTTTTTGCCCTCGCGTATTTGGTGCTCGTCATTGTTGGCGAGCGCAGAACGCTGTGGATGGTACGGGGATTTATTATTTTGATGCTGGCGGCGGCGGTGAGCAACTGGGCTGGATTGAGGCTATTGCACGTTGCCCTCAACAGCTTGGTGACTGGTTCGGCTGTGGCAATGGCGGTCATATTGCAGTCGGAGTTTCGCCGATTTCTGGAACAATTGGGTCGGGGGGAATTTCGGCAATTGTTTGGACGCGATCGCCGACCAAATCCCGAACCGGACAGCGTAATAGATGAAATTGTGGACGCAGTAAAAGAACTTTCGCAAAACCGCACGGGCGCTTTACTAATTATAGAAACAGATTCTCCGATCGACGATCGAGATTTTTCAGTGCCGGGACTAAAGTTAAATGCTGAAGTTTCTAAAGAATTGCTGCAGACAATCTTTCAGCCGCAAACTTTGCTGCATGACGGAGCTGTTTTGATTCGAGGTTCGCGGATCGTCTCGGCGGGGGTAATTTTGCCTTTGTCCGATCGCAGCGCGTCGCGGCAGTTGGGAACCCGCCACCGGGCGGCGATGGGGATTACGGAACGGGTGCAAGCTTGCGTGTGCGTGGTGGTGTCCGAGGAAACAGGTTCTATTTCTTTAGCGCAGATGGGAATGTTAAATCGACCTTTGACTAGCAGCAAACTTAAGGAATTGCTGGAAGCAAAGCTGTTTCCGTCCGAGGGAGAAAGAGTTGTGGCTCCAATTCCGATCGGCAATCTCGGACGCCAGATAGGATTGAAGGGAGTGACGCTGTTAAAACGGATACTGCGCCGTTAGTCGGGTAATCGGGAGAAACCATGAGTCAAGGAATTTGCTTGGAAAAGTTGCCGGAGGATCTGCAACAAGAACTACTGCCTAAGCACATAGCAGTGATTATGGACGGGAACGGGCGCTGGGCTCAGAAGAAGGGGTTGCCGCGGATTGCGGGACACCGCCGAGGAGCTAGCACTTTGAAGGAACTGCTGCGCTGCTGCAAAGATTGGGGGATTCCAGCTTTAACGGCCTATGCTTTTTCGACGGAGAATTGGGGGCGGCCGGCCGGGGAAGTGGATTTTTTAATGAGTTTGTTTGAGGGAAAGTTGCGGCAAGAATTGCGCGAGATGGTGGACGAGGACGTGCAAATTCAATTTATGGGGAATTTGCAGGCTTTGCCGAAGTCTTTGCAGGCCCAAATCGAGCGTTCTGTGACGGCCACTCAGCACAATCAGGGGATTTTGTTTACGGTGGCGACGAATTACGGAGGGCGTCAGGAGATTGTACAAGCTTGTCGGGCGATCGCCACTCAGGTGAAAGAGGGCAAGTTGCAGCCGGAGGAGATTGATGAGGTTTTATTTAAACGCTATTTGTATACTGCTGATGTTTGTGACCCGGATTTGCTGATCCGAACGAGTGGGGAAATGCGGTTGAGCAATTTTTTACTATGGCAAATGGCTTATTCGGAAATTTACATTACTGAGACGCTGTGGCCGGATTTTGATCGATCGGAGTTTCACCGCGCTTTGTCTACTTATCAGCAACGCAACCGCCGATTTGGCAAAGTCTAACTATTTTGGATTTTAGATTTTGGATTTTAGATTAATTTTTCACTTTCCAATTATGTAGATTCTGAAATGTATTTCTCAATCTAAAATCTAAAATCGCCAATCTAAAATCAAATTAGGGGCCGGAGAAAATGGCCGCTTCAATGTCCTGACGTGAGAGGGAGTATTTGAATGCTCGCTGAATGTCTTGGCCGTCGGCTCCAGCATCGATGTAGCGGACGGTAAGTTGGTCAATATCGAGGGAGAGTTCTGCTTTCCATGTAAGTTGCTCGATCTGCCAGCAGTGGAGTTCTCGCCGATCTTGCTGGCAGCCGCGGCTTTTTAGCCACTGCTCGATTTCTGGGAGTGGATGGTTGTATAAAGGAGTGTCAGAGGAAGGAAGAGTCATGGGATTTTAGATTTTAGATTGGGGATTTTAGATTGGGGATTTCCGATTGAGGATTGGAGATTGGGGATTTGAGGCTTTAATTGCCGCGAATTAAGCCGATCGCGATCGCCAGTACCAAACATCCGATTAAGCTAGCTCCCATGATAAACAGGGCGAACATTTCTCCGGGGGAAAGAGGTCGATCCGTGGGATCTAGGTAAGCGGAGTTGGAAGTTTTTTTGCCAGAGCCCGAAACCGGAGCATCGAAGCCTGGGGGCGGCCCAATCACGTTCAGGCGAGAATAGCCTATTTTGAGGTCGTAGGCGAGGCGACGTTCTGGGTTGCTGAGGGTGGCGTAGGCGTTGTTGAGCTGCTGAAATTTGGCGGTGGCGACTGCGGATGGCAGGTCGGTGGTATCGGGATGGTAGAGTTTACTCAGTTCCCGGTACGATCGCCGAATTTCGATCGCTGAGGCTGAAGGATGCAGCCCTAACAAGCTGTAATGAGTGGAACCCAAGGGGGTTTTTCCGGGTATTTTTTGACTTTTGTTTTTTGCAGTTGCCTCGTTTCCTGCCACCGAAGCCCCTCTCTGCCTATTGTTAATAATATTTGGTTATTTTAGCGGAAATCTGAAGGAAGAGGAATTAACCGCAGAGGGCGCGGAGAACGCAGAGGGAAGAATTCTCAATTCTCCCGTTCTTTGGCTGTTGCTGCTGTCACGCTGTTTTTTATTCTTTATTGGGGTTGACTTTTTCCGAGGAATGTCGATTTGCTAGGGCTAGCACTGGAGAGTCGGTGGGTTCTCGTCGATCGATACTGTGTTCGCCGTCGGTGGGAAGTGGGCAAGAAATCAACTCTGTGACGATGCGATCGCCCAGAACATCTTCCCAATCCTGCAACTGTTCTCTGGCTTGGATCGGTGTATTGAGAGCCACGTCTACGCCCATTTGCTGAAGGTTGAGGCTGTGGGCTGTCGATCGACGGTTGACACACTCCACCAGCCAAACGCTCAATCCGACTGCTGCCATCAAAGGCAAGACAATCCGATAATCGCGGGTTAATTCAAACATCAATAGGATGGCTGTCAGGGGTGCTCTGGCACTGCCGGCAAGCACGGCGGCCATTCCCACCATTGCGTAGGCGGGAGGGCCGGCGACTCGATCGCTCATTGCCGGCAGCATTTCCAAAAAGAGGCCGTAAGCCGAACCCAGGGAAGCTCCCAAAAACATCGCCGGAGCGAAGATACCGCCCACTAAACCGCTGCCGAGGCTGATTGCTGTCATCGCCAGTTTTACAAACAGCAGCAGCAGCAGCAAAGGCAAGGAAAATTTAACATCTTGGAGCATTGCTTGGACTGTTTCGTAGCCGACACCCAAAATTTGAGGAAATTGCAGGGCGACTAAGCCGACGCAGGCCCCGCCGATGATGGGCTGAAGTGGCCGGGGCATTCGTCCGAGCCAAGCAAATCCTCGGATTTTGCCTTGAAAACAGCGATCGGCCAATTGAATTGCTTCTGTGTAGGCTAGGGAGACTCCGCTCGCCAAAAGTCCCAATCCCATGTACAGAGGTAGTTCTAAGGGGCTGCGGACATCGTAAACCGGCAAAGAAAAGGCCGGCTGAGCTCCCAAGCAGATTTGAGCGATGAGCGCGGAAACTACGGCGGAGAGCAAGACAACGCTGACTGACGAAGTGGCGAAGGTGCTGCCGAGCACGACTTCTAAAGCAAAGAAGACTCCGGCGATGGGAGAGTTAAACCCGGCGGATAAGCCTGCAGCAGCTCCGGCGCCGAGGAGCAAGCGCTGCCGTTCTGGGGAGAGCTGCAAGACTTGAGCCAGCAGCATTCCAAAATTAGCGCCGATTTCGACGCTAGGGGCTTCCGGGCCGAGGGAGGCGCCGGTGCCGAGGGAAACTGAGGCGGCCACCATTTTGGTGATGGGTTTAAGGGGGGAGAGTTCTTGCAGCCCGCGGGTGGCTGCAATTAAGGAAGACATATTCGGGCCAAAGTCCCGAAACCGCCACCGCATCAGCCCGATGATGACTCCGCCGAGGGTGGGAATGCAGGCTAGCGTCCAAGAGCCTTTCGACGCGATCGCACCCATGAAGTCTTCCAGCATCAGACTGTGGATGAAGTGGATGAGGTAGTGAAATGTGACGACGCCTGCGCCCGTCACTCCCCCGATCACTAGGGAGAGGATGAGCAGGAGGGTTTCTGGGCTGGGGTGCAGGCGGGTGAATAGCGGGCTTAGTCGGGAGGCTTGGGGAGTTGCTGCAGTTGGCCCGGGTGGCGGCAGATCCACAGGAGGGATGGCTCTCATTTAGCGGTTAATTCTTCGGTGAGAAGTTATATAATATTACAATTTATTTCTTATTTTCATTTTGAGTGATTTTAGGGGAATTGACAACTTAATTAAGGCGTATTTTAGGGTAAATTTTTTGGGCGGGCCGCTTGGGTGGAATGACTGATTCTGAGGAGCGGCGGATTTGGCGTGATTGTATGCTAAGTTACATTCAAACTTAGATATACTCTGGCGATAATGCTAATTAACTATATTTAGCGTGTTGGCGTTTAGGGCGATCGCATCAGTGAACGGGTAATATCATATAACTCAGTGAAAAACAACATTCAGATTAAATAATTGACGATTTGAGATTTTATCTTAAAACCACAAATCTCAAATCTCCAATTTTAAATCCCTCGATCGCGCATACTATCACATCGGTTGTTCAGTGGGGGGGATTCTTTGTCTGGGTTTGGCGATCGACATTAGCGGATCGCCTATGGTGGCGACTTTCCAGGGTGGGGATTCTAGCTGGCGTGCTGCGATTAAAAGGGGTGAGCCTCGCTTCAGGCGATCGACCATTAATTTAGGTGGAATAAATGCAGATAAAAAAGGTTCGTTGACGCTGCCAATATATGCGTAAGCACCATTTTCTAACCACCTTCCGGCAACCGTGTTGTTGTCATCTGGGGCGGCTGCTGACCAACTGTGGATCATGTGGATTGCTGCGGGAAATAGGAGTTTTGGTATGTCCTCAACTGAAGCGTCGCCGTTGCCGACTTGGAATGATTTGGGGTAGCCTTTGGAATTCATTAATATTAAGTCAAATGTCCACGGTTTTGAGGCTAAACTCCGCCACTTTTCCAGGCTCGATTCTGGTTTTTGCACTACTTCGACATTCAAACCTATGGTTTTTAGTCCGCTAGCTGCTGCCTCCATTTCATATTTCCCCCAATTTCCTTCCTTGGGGTAACTGTCATAAAGCATGGCGGTTTCGGTATCGAGAAATATGGCACACATGGCTTGATAGATCGATCGTACCTCGGAACCGTAAATCCAGCCGGCAGCCGCCCAGCGTTCGCCGTTGGGGTGCCGTCCCAAACCGTCGGTAACGGCTAGTTGTTCGTCGGGTTTCTCAGGAGATTGATATTTGACTGGTAGTTGGCGTACAATGGTTATTGTGTCGATCGGGTCTGCGAGTTGAGAGTAAAAATATCCAGTTGATTCGACAGCTTTTGTAACTGCTAGTTGCAGATTTTTCCACTGTGTGTTATTGAGGGTATCGTTGGGTTTTCCGAAGTTGCCTTCTAGAAAGACTAAAGGTTGACCGTGAGCGGCTGCTAAGGCAACTGCTGCAGAACGTGCGGGGTCGTTTTCTGATGTGATTACTACTCCTGGGGGTTCCCAGCCGAGTTCAGTCCATTTTGCCTTTAAGGTTTGAGTATCGGTGGCATTCCAAGCTGCTGCTGATGCGTTCAGCATTAATTGTTGGAGTTTTTGATTTTTTGGCAGTTGCGGTTTGATGCTGGGCAAACGCACTATTTCCTCGGGTTGAAAGCGCTGCAAAAACATGGGCGCATATTTTTTGTCTTCGATGAGAATAGGCCAGTTTCCTTTGAGATTCCATTTTTGGATTGCTGCTAAGAATGTGGCTTCGTCTGGTACTAAAACTACGCGGTTGATTGTTGGTATGTTGTCGCGAAGGATGGCTGTTCGGAGGCCTGTTTGAATTGGCCAGGGTTCTTGTTTGGCTGAGGCGGGAAGCTGAAAGGGTTTTTTGAAAATACGATCGCACCCGACACCGATTATTGCTAGGATGGAGATAAGGGCGATCGTCAGGAACTTAAATTTTAACGGTTTTTTCATAGGGGCAGGGGAAGGAAGGAACTAGGTTATAAATACGAACAATTATCGAAATATTTTTAGGGGACTGCAAGCGGATGTTTCGAGGCGCGGGACAAAGGAAGATTGTAAGTGCGATCGGGCTGGCCATTTTTAGTATTATTGCCTTAGCAACCACAGGTTTAATAATTTTCGCAGCGAACCGTTCGTCAGTCAAGCATCAAGTCCGGCAATTGCTGACAGCGAGGGAATGTCAAGGTTGCAATTTTTCCGGGGCGAATTTGAGCGAAGTTTTTCTGGAAGGCGTCAATTTAGAAAAAGCCAACCTAAAAGATGCCAATTTGTGGAGCGGGCATTTGGTAAGTGCTAACTTGAAACAGGCAAATTTGGCTGGGGTTTACCGGATAGGCAGCAATTTGGCAGGGGCAAATTTGGAGGGAAGCAATCTAGAAAATGCGTTTTTAGAGGATGCTTATTTGGGAGGGAGTAATTTGAGAACTGCTAACTTAAGAGGTGCTTTTATGAAAGGTATTTTTCTCGTTAACGCTGATTTGGAAGGGGCAAATTTGGAGGGTGCTAATCTGTGGATGGCTAATCTGGAAAGTGCTAATTTGAAGGTGCTAATCTGAGAAATGCTTGGCTGTTGGATACTAATTTGGCAGGGGCGAATTTAAAGGGTGCGGTGATGCCTGATGGTACGCCGCACGAATGAAAGTCAGTTGATAGTTGTCAGTTGACAGTTGTCATTAATCAGAGGAGAGGGCGATCGCACCTGCAACCTTCATTTCTGGTTATTTGGTGAGGAGATGAAAGAGTAATGAAGTGCGATCGTCATCCTAATAGAGCAGATTATACAAGCGCGTCGGCTGCTTTAATCATCTATCTAACTTAGCCAGTCTTGGACGCACTCCGACTCCAGAAACCGGGTTTTTTACCGAATCTGCGGGTCACAACCTTTGTATTTTCGTAAAATA
The DNA here is from genome assembly GCF_036701115.1 of Microcoleus sp. Pol1C5. Taxonomy (NCBI): domain Bacteria; kingdom Bacillati; phylum Cyanobacteriota; class Cyanophyceae; order Oscillatoriales; family Microcoleaceae; genus Microcoleus; species Microcoleus sp. Pol1C5. The sequence continues at coordinate 188,357 of NZ_JAUBQE010000005.1, forward strand.
ACTCGGTTTCTAAGCCCCTGTGCGTAAGTCATACCAACTTTACTTACGGACGTTCTGCAAATTTTTGCACGGCTTTTGGCGCAAAAGCAGCAACTAAAAAAGTAGTTGTAATGTATCTTCCCTCAGAATCTTTGCTAGTTAGTGTTATGGCGCCAAACACGATCGCTGCAATCAGCGCAATAAAACTCATGGCTCGCATTGTCGAGTATTTTCCATTATCCTCCTGAAAAATTTCTGCCAGCTCTTTTCCGCGATCGGAAGTATTGGGTTGAGTCTCAACGCTAGAAGAATGTGTCATTTGATTAATCTCCTAAATAGACATAGAAGTGAAACTAGAGGAAAGATCGATCGCACCTGTCATCTTCATTTCCTGTTGTCTGATGAGGGAATTAAGGAGTGACGACGTGCGATCGATCGCAGCTTGACCGTTATCGAAAAGATAGGCGCAAATTTTCCGCGCGAGCCAACTCGAATTAGGTAAGCTGTCTATCTAAAGCTTGGGGATTGAGTTGAACCAAATTACCATTGATAAAAAGGTAGGTACTCAAGTCCACATGAGGCGGATAGTCAAAATCAGAGCCAGCACCGGAACCTCCCATAATGGCAATTTTTTCACCTTGTCCAATTACTTGTCCCACACTGACTAAGATGTCTTGTAAGTGAGCAAATGCCTGATAGACTTGGTATCTTTTGCCTTTAAATTCATAGGTAACATCGAGTTGAAGGTGTATCCGTCGCCCATAACCGCCTTCTCTTCCTTGTTTCGTCACAGTTCCCCCATACCAAGCTTTCACTTTACGGTCAGAGACAACATAATCAATGCCAATATTGCGATTAGCTGGAGGTAAGGTTTTTAGTGACCCATCCAAGAAGATAGCTTGTAGTTCTGGTTTGAAAGAATGACCTTCAGGTTCCATATATCCACCCGTAATCGTAATGCTACCCAGAAGCGCATGAGAGAACTCTTGGTAATTACTGGGGTCAAGTTGACGTTCGGCGATGGTAATCGGGATATTTAAAGGACGACTGGTGGTGTCGATCGAATCATCATCTCCCTCTACTCTTGCGACGGTGATTTTTTGACCGGGGAAAATGAGATTAGCATTAAAAATGTTAGGATTAAGTGCTAACAGCGCATCCAAGGTCATATCATGCCGCTCGGCAATTGCTGAAAGAGTATCGCCTGGTTGTACAATGTAAAGCCCTAGTCCGCTAGGACTTAATCTCCCTGTGCTTGGACTTACATTATTTGAAAAATTTTTGGCAACCCACGCCTTAAATTTCGGCACGCTAATATTGTCAAGATCGTCGCCAAAAATATTACCCGGACAAGAGGTTTCGAGAACTTGTTTGTGAGCTTTGATATTTTCCTTGGGAATTTTATATTCCGTCATCAACCACTTAATTAGGTGGATGGATGATTTTTCCTGTACCTCCGTTAATCGGTCTCCTTCTTTAGCAACGTGTTCAATCCCAATACTGGTCTGATTGGCGCGGGCAGCGTGCCAAGCTTTATCCGTATCTTTGACCATTTGATAAATGTCGCCATTTTTATCAATGATATAGTGGGCAGAGACTTCCGATTCTGGGTTTTTAAACCATTCAATCGTTGAATTAACATTACCTGCGGTGGTGTAATGAACCACAATCGTATCGATATCAGCACCCGATCGACTGCTGTGATGGGGACTTTCGATAAACGCTTTGATTCGTGGTTTGGTAACAGGTTCAGCGGTTCCTGGATGATGATGACCTTGATGATCGGCATCAGCTAAGAGTTGTTTTGCCTCAGCATACAAATTTAAAACCTTGGCAACATAATTGCTGTCACCCGCATAAATGGGACCAATAAAGCGAATCAATCCTTCAGGGGAGTCTGCATTATTGCGCCATCCTTCGTAGGGATCACGGTCTAAAAAATGCCAGTAGCCTTGAATAAATTTTTCCAGACTTGCAAATTTGCAGTATTTGTCCCAACCATCACCAGCTTCGTAATCTACAAGTGTCGCAAATCCTGTCATTTCGTCTCGCCATTTCAAACCGCCAAAATTCAGGTGCTCGATGGCGAGACGGCTAGTTCCTCGACCAGATTCTAGAAGCCATTGAGCAATGGTAATCCCCTTAAGTTGAGGAAACTCAATGGTCATTTTTGCGTAAATTTTAATCAGTTGATTGAAAAGTTGACTCATGTCGGTCGCTCTTGAAAATTTATAAAGAGATATTTATAAATTAGCGAGTTGTTAGTGGACGGTCTATATAGATAAACTAAGTTGTTTGAGTTAAATATAAAAATAAAAATACTGAGAAAATCTTAGTTTAACTAAGTAAATCTCAGGAAACTTCAGGTTATAATTAAGATCCCTAAAAATTTTTTAACGTTATGAATTTTGAAGAAGCGCTGAAACTCGCAGATACCGCCGTATTTGCCAAAACAAACAGACACTTAAAAGATATAGAAGTAATAATTCTGAGGGGAGCTTGGCAAGGTCAAGAGTATCATAAGATTGCAGAGGCTTACGGATATGCTGCCGAATACCTGATGCAAGATGTTGGCCCCAAGTTATGGAACCTGCTTTCTGAAGCTTTAGGGGAAAGAGTCAGTAAAAGAAACTTTCAAGCGGCATTGGAAAGGCGATCGCTATTGCAGTCAGAGAGAGTCGCACAGCCAATTGCAGTTACAGGCACTCCTTTACGCCAAGATTGGGGTGAAGCGCCGGATGCCTCAATTTTTTTCGGTCGCACCGCAGAACTAAACACCCTCAGTCAATGGATACTCCACGATCGCTGTCGCTTGGTGGCGCTGTTGGGTATGGGAGGTATTGGTAAAACGGCTCTGACTGCTAAACTGGGAGAACAAATTCAGGGTGGTTTTGAATACCTAATTTGGCGCAGTCTCCGCCATGCACCTCCCTTACTCACAATCTTGACTGAGTTGAATTCATTTGCAAGCAGTTCCCAAGACACGCAACTTCCAACCACTGTAGACGAGCAAATTTCTTCCCTGCTCAAGAGTTTGCGCGATCGCCGTTGTTTGCTAATCCTAGATGATTGGGAAATGATTTTGCGAAGTGGAGACATTGCTGGGTACTACCGAGACGGTTATCAAGGGTACGGCCAACTACTGCGGCGAATCGGAGAAGAACGGCATCAAAGCTGCTTGTTACTCCTATCGCGAGAAAAACCTGTAGAGATATCCTCTTTAGCAGGCGAAACCTTACCTGTGCGTACATTACAAGTTAAAGGCTTAAAACAAACAGAGGCAAAAATGCTTTTGGCCGCCATTGGGTTTTCTGCCTCAGAAAACGGCTTAGATGAACTGATACAAATATACCGAGGTCATCCTGCTGCACTGAAATTTACTGGTACCACAATTCAAGAGTTGTTTAATGGCAATATTAGTCAATTTATCGCTCAAAGCTCCTTAGTTATTGGCGATATTTTTGGCAATCTACTTAACGAACATTTTCAGCGGTTATCAGATGTAGGAAAAGCTGTGATGTACTGGCTGGCAATTGAACAGCAGCCGATTTCCTTGAACCAATTGAAAGCAAAATTATCAGCCGGCGTTTCTAGTTCAGAATTACTAACAGTATTAGAATCCTTGGTAAGACGTTCCTTAATCGAAAAAGAGCTTTCCCCTTCTAGTGCTGAATCCAAATTCACTCTAGAACCTGTGATGATGAAATATGTTACTCATAAACTTGTTGAACAAATATGTCAAAATCTTCGAGAAGCAATGCAAGCGGAATCTCTCGAACACCTAGGTTTAATCGGAAGTTATGGTTTAGATGAAAACCCAGAAATAGACGGTGCTAAAACTACTCAGCAAAACCCGATGTTCAATATAATTAGAGAGCGTTTGAACTTGACACTGGGGAGTCCTTTTCAAAAGCAGCTAGAAGAACTTTTATTAAAATTGCGTAAATCTCCTTTTCAAGCTGGTAAGTACGCTGAGAAAAATATTTTAAAACTGCTGGGAGAAACAGAAAGATGACTTCAAGTAGCTTAATTTATCCAGGGTTTTTACTTCAAGGTCGCTATCAAGTGATCGCTCGGATTGGCGGCGGTGGCTTTGGCGATATTTTTGAAGTAGATGATGGTGGTATTACTAAAGTATTAAAAGTTTTGAATTTGGATAAGTTTAATAACCCAGATATTAAGCAAAAAGCCACCATTTTATTTCAGCGAGAAGCAGAGTTCTTAATGAGCCAAAGGCATCCTGGCATTCCTCGTGTAGAAACAGACGGCTATTTTACTTGGCCTGAAGGTAGTAGCAAACCGTTGCCATGTCTGGTAATGGAGAAAATACCAGGTCAAAATTTAGAAGAGTGGATGTTAGCAAGAGCTAATCAACCAATAACTACAGAAACAGCCATCGAGTGGTTAACTCAACTAACAGAAATTCTTAATTTACTGCACGAGCAGCAGTATTTTCACCGAGATATTAAACCGTCCAATATCATGTTAAAGCCGGATGGGAAATTGGTATTAGTTGATTTTGGTGCGGTGCGAGAAGTAACAGAAACTTACTTGCGGCAACAAAAAGAAAATTATACTGGGACTGCGATTATTTCCGCTGGTTATACGCCAAGCGAACAAGCAGATGGTCATGCAGTACCGCAATCTGATTTCTTTGCTCTAGGACGTACTTTGGTTTATTTACTGACAGGAAAAGTGCCCATCGACTTACCTAAGAATCCTGACAATGGTGAATTGATATGGCGAGATAAAGCAACGCAAGTTTCACCGCATCTGGCAGATTCGCTGGACCGAATGATGGCGATTTTTCCCGGAAAGCGACCGCAAACTTGCCAGGAAATATTGCAAATTTTGGCAGGGGTAAACTCGCGATCGCACTTAGAAAACTTGGCGAAACCATTGCCAGAAATTAATTACTCGATCGAGCGAAGTAAAACGAATGCGAACGCAGATAAGCTAAGTTTTAACTGGGTAGGTAAACTAGCTCTAGCTAGCTTCTTTTTGCTAGGTGGTTGGTGGAGGTTATCACCCCAAATAGTATTTTATCTTAACAAAGAAGGTTTGAGTAATTACGTAAGTAAACGTTTAGATACTGCGGAATTATATTATAAAACAGCTCTCTTCTTTCAACCAGATGATGGAAGAGTTAACTATAATTTAGGCGTATTTTATGAAGACAAACAAGATTATGACAAAGCTCGCGCTGCATATCAAATTGCGCTCAATGCAGGTGTTAATAAAGCTTTAAATAATTTGGCGCGGCTGGAAATTTTAGATAGACAATATGCAAAAGCTCTACCGCTGTTAGAAAAAGCTTTACCACTTGCCACAGATATTAAGACAACGTACACTATACACAAAAATTTAGGTTGGGCGCAGTTGGAGTTAGGGCGATATGAAGAGGCTAACAATAACCTGACGAAAGCGATTAATATTTCCAGCGAGCGCTCTGTTGCTTACTGTTTAGAAGCTGTTCTTTTAGAACGTCAAGGCAATCAGCAAGCATCTATATCCAATTGGAAAAAATGCTCTGATAAATTGCCATCTGAATTTCCTGAAGAACAGAGATGGGTGCTGCAAGAATTCAGCAAAAAATTTGACAACTTACAGTTAACTCCGGCTCTAAATAATTTAGGTGATAAGTAATGAAAAATAATTCTCTATCGAAGTTTACATTAATAGGTATAAACAACAAAAGTTTTATTTACTTTTTGAGTTTTTTGTTATTGCCTTTAATTTTGATAACAACAGCATCAAAGGTTTATCCTGTAATTAATGGATTGACTCCACAAGTTTCAGATCCTTCTCAACAAAAAATCTTCCTGGCTAATTGTGACGATTATACTGCCGATCCCCGCGGGCCTCTTGATGCCTTAATTCCTTATATTATCAGTCCTCGTCGCACATTATTGCTGAACGATCGACCGAAGTTGCGCTGGAATAAAGTTCCCGGTGTGGATACCTATACTGTGAGTTTAGTGAAGGGCGATCGGGCAATTTGGGAAACAAAACTTAATGGAAATGAGGTAGTGTATCCGGGAGCACCACAACTGGAACCGGGAATTGAGTATTTACTGGTGGTCAAAGCTGAGAACGGCAGGACATCGGAGGAGGAAAAACTAGGCGATCGAAGCTTCCGAATGCTACCAACGACCCAAAAGCAATTGGTCAGGGGAGCGATCGATCTAATTAACGATCGGAAAATGGCCGATACAACCAAAGCTTTGCAACGTGCTTATTTTTACATCGGTTCGGATTTGAAATCTGAGGCGATCGAGACATTGGAAGCATTGGTAGCAACAGGTATTCAGGAACCTCTTGCATATCGCAAGCTAGGCGATTTATACTGGCAAGAAGGGGTGACATTGCTGGCGGAGAGCAATTATCTAAAAGCACACGAATTAGCTAGTGCAGCCAAAGACATCGGGGAGCAAGCGCAGTTAGAAGAGGCTTTGGGGGGAATTTATGGGGCGATCGGCGAGAAGCAAGAAGCAGTTCGCTGGTTGACGCAAGCAATAAACAGTCACAAAGCTTTAGGAAATACGCAAAGAGTCAAGGAACTTGAAACACAGATTGCCAAACTCAAGGTGAGTTTGGTAAAACCTCAACCCTTTTCCGGAGTATTGGGGAATTAGTTTGTAGAAAATTTTGATTTTTTCCGGAAAACAGTATTGTATAGTGAGTATTGAATTGAAAATCATGACGTAAGAGGTCAGAACGAAAATGAGTGATGAAAAATCTGCCAGTCAGGTAGCTGATGAATTAGTAGAGAAAGCTCACAAAAAGTTTCAAAATAAAAACTATACTGCGGCTTTACAACTTTGTCAAGCTGCATTGGCTATCTATGAAGGAATAGGCAATCCGGTAGGAATCGAATCCACTTTAATCAATATTGGTCAGATATTCCGAGGTCGTGGTCCTATAGCAGGTGGTGGCGGCATAGATGATCAACCAACAGTATTCCGAGGTCGTGATCCTAGAGCAGGTGGTGGCGGCATAGATGATCGACGAGACTAAGAATAACAACAAGAAACTTTCAAGAAGTGGCAAACAGAAGTAATTAAAGTCCCTTTATAGAGGGATTTTTCTATGTTTTTTAAACTTAATTATTTAATTTTGTTAACAGCATATCTAACTCTTTTATCTAACAGGCAAGCTTTAGAGTTAGGCAGAAATCATGAGCTATCAGCAACCCAAAATTCAACTTACAGACAGCCTAATTTAACGTTTATAGTACAAACTACAAGCACCAGGAAATGTAACATAGAAGCAGAGCCGTTGCTCCAGCAAAGCAGTCAATTTTTCCAAAATAATAAGTATATTGAAGCCTTAGAAAGCTATCAACAAGTTCTAGCAATTTGTCAAAAAATTGGCGATCGCAAAGGCATTGCAGACACTAGCTATCAAATTGGTCTAGTCTACGCAAAATTAAATAATTACACTCGCTCGCTCCAATACTTCGAGCAATCCCTAATTCTTAGTAAAGAAATTGGTGACAAAATAATTCTTGGGGAAACTCTTAATGAAATGGCAATGATTTATTATTACCAAGGGCAATATTACAAAGCTCTGGAGTTTGGACAACAAGCCTTGGCTGTTTATCAAGAAATTGGTAACAAAGTAGGCATTGGACGTAGTTTAAAAAACATTGGTACATTTTATAAAGGTTTAAGCAACTACGCCCAAGCATTGAATTTTTATCAGCAGAGTCTTGTTATTGGTCAGGAAGCAGGCGATAAAGTAGGTGTTGGACGCACTCTGAATAATCTGGGTCTACTTTATACTGCCATAGGCGAGAACGTTAAAGCATTGGATTTTTATCAAAGAGCTTTGTTGCTGCGCAGGGAAACTAAAGATTTGTCGGGCGAAGCAAAAACTCTTCATAATATTGGGTGGGCGTATAACCAGTTAGGCGAATACTCTAAAGCTTTGGATTTTTTTCAACAAGCATTAGCTATTTTTCAAAAAATTGGCGAGCGGGCTAATACTGCAATCGTGTTAAATAATATCGGAAACGTTTATCAAGAACAGGGTAAATATGTAAAAGCATTAGAAGTATCAAAGCAAGCATTAGTAATTTTTCAAGAACTAGGACAACAGATGTGGATAGGCAACACTATTGATACTATTGGTAGTGCATATAAAGGTTTAAATCAATTTGAAAAAGCATTAGATTCCTACCAAAAAGCTTTAGGAATTATGAGAAAAGTTGGCGATCGCCAAATTGAACGTCTTATTCTTAGTAACATTGGTGAAGTCTTAGCAAAACAAAATCGATCGGAAATGGCGATCGTCTTTTATAAATTATCAGTTAATGTCACCGAATCAATTCGTAGCGATTTGCACTCTCTCCCCACCGAACAACAACGATCGTACACAACAACTGTCGCCGATACCTACCGCCACCTCGCCGATCTATTACTGCAACAAGACCGAGTTTTAGAAGCACAACAAGTCCTCGATTTACTCAAAATTCAAGAAATCGAAGATTATCTCCGTTCCGTTCGGGGAAACGAAAAAACAGCACAAGGTATTCCCTTAACTCCTCAAGAACAGCAAATCCGAAACAGACACAATGAAATTTTAAATCGAGAAATTCAACTAGGCAGAAAGCTTGCTGAATTAGAAAAAATTCCCGTAGCTAACCGCACGCCACAGCAGCAACAAGAAATTGCCAATCTCAGGCAAATGCAGCAGGAAATGCGCGGCAGATTCAAGGAATTTATTAATTCTCCTGAAATTGTTGCCCTCATCCAGCAGCTCAGCCCTGCTGCTCAAACTGTTAATTTAGGTCTTCTTACTAACATTCGATCGGACATATTGAATCGCTTGAAAAAAAAGGCAGTATTGATTCAGCCTTTAATTTTAGAAGACCGTTTAGAGTTAGTAATCACAACCGCTGAGTCTCCCCCATTCCGGCGCACTGTAACAGTTAAAAAACAAGACCTCAATCGATCGATTATGGAATTCCGCATGGCTTTGGAAAATCCCAAATCCGATGCCAAAACACCCGCAAAAAAACTTTATGACTTGCTAATTAAACCCCTCGAACACGATCTGACAGAAGCACAAGCTAAAAGCATTATTTATGCTCCTGACGGGCAGTTGCGCTACATTCCCCTAGCAGCTTTATACGACGGCAAACAATGGTTGGGACAGCGGTTTGCCATTAATAATATTACTGCTATGAGCCTCACAAAATTCACTGAAGAAACTGCTGCTAAACCTCACATTTTAGCTGGTGCTTTTGCTACAGGTCGTTATAATTTTGAACGGGGTGCTACTCGATTTGCTTTTTCTGGTTTGCAATTTGCGGGGCTAGAAGTGGAAAATTTAGCCGCGATGATGTCAGGAACTACAAAATTAATAGATAGGGAATTCAATCGCGCCACAATGATTCCCCGCTTGCCAGATTATACAATTATACACTTGGCAACTCATGCTATGTTTGTTACGGGACAACCAGAAGATTCGTTTATTTTGCTTGGTGATGGGGATACAATTACCATGCCCGATATTCAAAATTTAAATCTACTGAATGTAGACTTGGTAGTATTGAGTGCTTGCCAGACGGGAATAGGTGGCCAACTAGGTAATGGAGAAGAAATTTTAGGTTTTGGCTACCAGATACAGGAAACAGGGGCAAAAGCGGCGATCGCATCTTTATGGAAAGTAGATGATGGCGGTACTCAAGCGTTAATGATTGCTTTTTATACGGCGTTGCAGTCGGGAAATACTAAGAAGGCGGAAGCTTTGCAAAAAGCGCAAATCGCATTAATTACAGGTGATGATTCAGTGTTGGGTCGAGCGACCAATTTATCAATTTTAGCTAGAAGCCGCAGTAATTTGAGACCGTCAGTGGCTAGTCGTTTGAGTCATCCATACTACTGGGCACCGTTTATTCTGATTGGTAATGGTCTTTAAACAGTTGACTGTTGACTGTTGACAGCCAGGTTTTTCAGACGTAATTTTGTGTATCGAAATTATCTGACTCCAGAAATATCTAACCGAGCTGCGAGAATTACACTCAGAAGCTTGGTTAGATATTTCTCTTAGCACACCAACGGTAGTATTAGTCTGGACTTATCCATCGGTTTGAAGGGCGAATAACTTGCTTTCCACTTCAGAGCGATCGTCCGCATCTGGTTTGAGGCGTAGATAAGTTGCCAGATCCTGTGTAGCTTCTTCAAAACGGCTTAAAACTATTAAAGCAACAGCTCGGTTTTGATAAAATTCGGCATTTTCCGGTGACAGGACGATCGCCAAATTCAAATCATTAAAAGCTTCTTGATACCGTCCAGCATCGTAGTGCAAAATAGCACGGTTCGCTAAGACTAAAGGCTGGTTAGAGTTAAGAACCAATGCTGCATTATAATCTGCCAATGCTGCATCCGGCTGCTCTAACGCCTCAAATACTTGAGCGCGACCAATCAAAGCCAAGCTTTGATTAGGATCTATATCGAGAGCATTTGAATAAGCAGTTACCGCTTCTGTTATTTGTCCCGTTAGTCGATAGCACTGCCCCAAATTTATCCAGCTCTCATAATAGGGCGGACTTAGCTCAATCGCTTTTAAGTAGTCGTTAATGGCATCTTGCAAACGCCCTATCTTAAAATACCCGTTCCCACGATAGTTATAGTATTCCGAGTAGTTCGAGTCTATCTTTAATGCAGCAGTGAGGTAAACGATCACCTTATCATAAATGTCAAGGGTAGCATAAGTGTAAGCAACGTTAAAAAGTAAAAGTGCTTGTGGCTGAAGACATTGCTGTGAACCCAATTCAGTATTAAGCTGCTCATAGCAAGACCAACAGAGCTCTGCTGCTTCATAGTGTTTTCCTTGACGATACCAAATTAGTGCTAATCCCCTGCGGTTAGTAGTGCCTGCCACCAGTTTCGCCTGCTTCGGTATATCTGCTTGTTCCAGCAGTTCCAAACCTCGTTCAAGGTAAGCTTCTGCTTTAGCTAAATCGCGGTTTGGAAGATAGCTAGCGTACAACATCCCCATCAGGTAGCAAGTACGACAAAGGAAATAGGGGTCTGTTATTCTCCTCATCGCATTCTCTAACAGCTGAAATGCTTGCACTGGGCGATCGAGCGCGATATAGCAAAGGTACATCTTTTCAACTAACTGCGATCGCTTATAGCTGTCTTCTGGGCAGTGAAGCTCTATTTGCGCTAGGGCAGCCTCACCATAAAATAACCCATCTTCATAAAAAGCGCGTCTGGTGTATATTGAGCAAGCTTTAATTTGATGCTCCAAAGCACAGATAGGTTCGTCACTGTGCAACCAATAGCGGATCAGTTGTGGCAGATGGATTTCCTGCTCGATCGAGTCTTCCCCTACCTTTTGTTCTAGTTCTTGAGCCAACCGTCTCATCTCTTGAGGACAAACAGGTAAAATTGGCTCAACAAATTCGTCCCATTTTACACGCTGTCCCAGGCAGTTGAGATGAAACTCACCAACTACAGTTTCGCTTGCTCCTACATCAGTAGCGAGCAGCAGAGTCAGTTTCATCTGTCTTCCACGACGGCGCATTAATTCCACAAAAAAGTGACGTACTAGGGTGCTAGCGCGATCGTAGCGATCGCACACAATTACCCAAGGAGAACCATCACCAGTGCGTTCATACCAATCACTTAGAAGATTGATAATCCCATGTAGAATCCTTACTACCCGATCCGCTGGGTGATTGCTTACCTGTTCGCCTTCCGGGGCGGTATCCGTCAAAGCCAGATACCTTACCGATATTGTCCGTCGCAAAGCGGGTAAAACATGAACCAATTCGTAATCATGCTTGGTAATTAAATCGGGTGCTTGGGTTTGAATTTTTGCGATAAAACTGCTTAGAAGCTCGTTCAAGCCAGCCCAAGGGCCACCTTCCTCGCGATCGCAGGATAAAAGCCAGGTTGAGGCTCCGTTTTGTTGAGCTTCTTTCAGCCATTGTTGTAGCCTTGCGCGACGAAACTCACCCGATTTTGCTTCTAATAAGATTGCCTGACCTATCAAATCAACAGAATGTGTCGGGATGTAATTTTGCCAGTCCATAAACATTTACCTCAGCGATGTACGAAAACTACGAATCCAAAGCCAAAAACCAGCACTATCAGGGCCAAGCACAAGCAATGTCATTAACAAGACATCTACGAAAGCGTAAGGATTGGCCTGATATCCAGCACTAAAAACCGTGAAGATCTGCAAACAGTAGTGCCACAACAGTGGGATGCTAATAAAGATGAGGGAGCCCAGAGCTGCAATGCGACCTACAAGCCACAACAGTGCATACCAACGAATCACGCGCATCTCAGCTACGGGGATATGAGATTGATTCACCGGACGCACCCAGCGCCAGAACTGGGCTGCTTGATTCCGCAGGAATATCTCTGTGTCTTTCATCAGGCTCTTACAGCCAAAGAAATTAGCGATAACAAAGTAAAAATCCGTTCGCACAAACAAGAAGCACTGCCAAAGCAAGCGCATCAGATAAACCAGCAAAGTAGCTCGGCCTAACTGGAAAAGCACCGGATGCAGCACTAGCCACCCGTAATTCTGGGCAAAAAAGATTAGGGTAAGAACAGAGGCTGAGACGGCATCCAGCAATGGCCCTGCCAAAAATGGCAGGTAACGCTGATTTCTGGGAACGCTCCACACACCAGTCATGTCCGTCTCTGCCACTAGAAACCACATACGATTGCTGATACCTAGCCGGGAGGAAACACCCACAGCACGAGCCGCCACTAAATGAGCCATTTCGTGTAGAAAAAGTGTGAGGTAGCCAATTAAGGAGAGAACCAAACGCATTAATGTTAAGTTTTCCTTGAAAAAGAGCGCATCCCATCCAGGAACAATCGAAGGTTCTACAGTGAGCGCCAGCAAAGCTAAGCCGATTAAGATACCACAGCTAAGTAGTACACGGCGGCTGAATATCCTTTGAGCTAAGGATTGCGGCAAGCTAGCAAAATGAAAGCGTACTGTAGCAGATTTGGATTTGCCGGGTCGGTCGATCATCTGCATTAAAGCTTGGGATTGTGCAGTTTTACCCTTTACCAAGGGCTGAACAAATCCCTGACGCTCTAGAATTTCTAGCAAATCTGCCAAATCTGGTACTTCACCGTACTTCTGCTGATAGAGTGACTGCGCCTCACCAACTGTCTTGCCTTCTGCCAAATAATCCAGTAACTCTACAGCATCTAATGGCAATACCAAAAAAACCGCAGTATCTGGGCATCCAATAACAAATTCTTTTCCTTCATCTTGCCGTGTGAATGGATAGACTGCCACACGAGTATCAGTTGTGTAGTTTGTCATAAGCACCTTAACTAGAAGTGGTCGAACTCGCTACACAAATAACGAGTTCGAGAAAACAACTAAGCGAGATGAAAATTAGCTAACAATTTAAAGTTCTAGCTACCATGCTTAGCAGCAGTAGTCCTCAGCGTTTCCGCTTCGCGAATTACAAACTTTTTCATGGATTGTAGGTTGTGCTTGTTGATGGGTTTGACGTTGGTGGATTGCATAAACTTGACTTCCTTTGTTTTAGGTTGTTTTCGGTTCTTGTTTCTGAACCGTTATTTATAGGTTCTCCCAATCACTAAAAATAGTCCATATAGATAACTTAAGTAGTTTTCTTAGAGCGACTTAACATACAAATCACTAAAAAATTAAGATAACCTCAGAAAACCTCAGTAAACTTCAGGTTCCCTGAAACAGGACTTACGCAACTGGCACATAGTGATGAGCGCGATCGCCCTTACTCATCGCCATAACCCGTCCTCTTAACCTACAAGTTGACAACCGGAGCAAAACTTTGTAGAGATGGGCGATCGAACTGTTAATAAATTCCAGGAATTATTTTTTTGACTCGCTGACGATATTCTGAATAGTTGGGATATTTTTCACTCAACCAGGTTTCTTCGCGATTGGCTTTGATGTCAAAAAATATCAGTAAAATTGCAGTAGCTACTAAGTGCGATAAGCTGATTTTTAAAATTGTCCAGCCGAAAGCTGCTAAAATTAAGCCGCTGTATAATGGGTGTCGCACAATTCCGTAAATGCCTGTTTGGATTAATTCTCCATCTTCTCTGGGATACGGTAAAGGCGTGAGGTTTTTTCCTAAATCTATCAATGCTTTGATGATGAAAATTAATCCGGTTAAGCCGAGAATACTGGCCATAAACCAGATAATATAAAGTAAGTGGGTTGATTGAATTTTTAATCCTGGCAGTTGATAAACTGGTAAGATTACAAATCCTGTGAGCAATCCTCCTTGAAGCAAAACTAAATATTCGCCACGGCTGTTGTTGCGCCAGCCTTCGCGCGTGAAGCCCCAGTCAGTTAAGATTTTCATAGTAAGACGAAGGAAGAAGGAAGAAGGAAGAAGGAAGAAGGAAGAGGGAAGAGGGACAAGGAATGAAGGAGAAGGAAGAGGGAAGAGGGACAAGGAAGAGGGAAGAGGTGAGAAGAAAGTGAACTGTAGGTTGGGTAGAGTGAAGTAAAACCCAACCTACGGCGAACAGCGAACAGCGAACAGTCAACCGTCAACAATTAACAAATTTATTCTCGCCAGGGACGAGTCATTAATTCTAATTGATTGACTTCATCTTCGCTCAAATTCCAGCCTAATGCCCCTGCGTTTTCTTCGGCTTGTTTTGCGGTTTTGGCGCCGGGAATGGGGATGACTCCGTTTTGGCATATCAACCAGTTTAGGGCAACTTGGGCGGGAGTGCGATCGCGCTTTCTGCCCATTTTCCGCAGGGTGGACATGACTAATTCTATTTTTTGAAGGCCGCTTTTACTGAAGCGGGAGTCCATTTTGCGGGCTCCTGTAGGTTGTTCTTGGGCTGTGTATTTGCCGGTAAGCAATCCTTGGGCTAAGGGGCTGTACGCTAAAATTGTGACTCCCAATTCGCGGGCTGCACTCACAATTCCTTGTTTTTCTACTTGCCGCGACAGCAAGGAGTAACGGACTTGATTTGTTGCTAGGGGAACGCCTCTTGCTGCTAGTATTTTGTGGGCTTGCCGCATCTGTTCTACTGAATAGTTGCTGACTCCTACTGCTTGAATTCTGCCTTGTTTTACTTCATCCGCTAAGGCGTTCATCAGGGTTTCTTGACTCAGTAAAAAAGTGAAGGGCCAGTGAACTTGGTAGAGGGCTATTTGTTCTACTTGCAAGCGTTTTAAGCTGGCACTCAAAGCGTCGGAAACTGATTTTCCTGTAATCCGCCAAGGTACGGGGCCGAATTTGGTGGCTATTTGCACGGGTTGGGTGGTTTTTTTGAGAAACTGCCCCAGTAATTCTTCTGACAAGCCGTTACCGTAGACTTCGGCTGTGTCGAAAAAGTTGACTCCGCTGTCTAGGGATGTTTTGAATGCTGCTTCGACTTCGGCGGCGCCGTAGTTGCTGCCGTAGTTCCAAAATAGTTTGTCGCCCCAAGCCCAAGTTCCGACGCACAGGGGAATGACGGCTGGGCCATTTTGTCCTAGGGTAATGGTTGTCACGGTTGGTAAATCCACAATTCTTTATTGTCTATTATTTTTCTATAAATAGTCGCGATCGAGCTTCTAGCCGGGGGAGGAAACACGGCTGGTGGCGAGTATGTCAGTTACTATAAATGCAAATGCTGTGTTTATTTGAATAGCTATGTCGATCGACCGTTTGCCAGATTCAAGATTAACAGATTCCGCGACTCCTGCCATCAAGAGAGTTTCCCTCCTGACTATGTTCCGGTTGGGTTTGTTTCAGATGGGATTGGGCATGATGTCGATTTTGACGCTGGGGGTGCTCAATCGCGTGATGATTAAAGAGTTGGCGATTCCGGCTACTGTGGTGGCGGGTACGCTGGCGATGCACCAGTTTGTCGCGCCGGCTAGGGTGTGGTTCGGGCAAATGTCTGATGCTAAGCCTTTGTTTGGCCATCACCGCACGGGTTATGTGTGGGTAGGAAGCGTTTTGTTTGTGATTTCTGCTTTTTTGGCGGTGCAGGTAATGTGGCGCTTGGGCGGCAGTTTGGAGGCTGTGGGGTGGACGACTCCTACTTACGGTTGGGTGGGTTTGTTGGGTTTGATTTTTGCGCTTTACGGTATTGCTATTTGTTCGAGCTCGACTCCTTTTGCTGCTTTGTTGGTGGATGTTTCGGATGAGGAAGATCGATCGAAGTTGGTGGGTGTGGTGTGGTCGATGCTGATGGTTGGTATTATTATCGGGGCGATTGTTAGCAGCGGTTTGCTGAAGCAAATTGATGGGGATGTGCCGCGGGAAGTGTTGCAGGCTTCGATTAATGGTTTGTTTGTGAAGGTGCCGGCGCTTGTTTTGCTGTTGGTAGGAATTGCGACTTTTGGGGTTGAGAAAAAGTATTCGCGGTACGGGGTGCGATCGTCCGCAGTGAATCGAGAAGATAAAATTACTCTGGGAAGTGCGCTGCGGATTTTGACTGCTAGCCGCCAAACCGGTTTGTTTTTTACTTTCCTGCTGATTATGACAATTTGCTTGTTTATGCAGGATGCGGTTTTGGAACCTTACGGCGGGGAAATTTTTAAAATGCCGATTTCGGAAACTACTAGGTTGAATGCTATTTACGGTACTGGTACTCTGATCGGTTTGAGCGCAACTGGTTTTTTAATTGTGCCACGCCTCGGCAAGCAAAATACGATTAGGTTGGGCTGTTTGTCGGTGGCTGCTTGTTTTGGTTTAATTATTTTATCTGGATTCACAGGAAATCCAATTGTGTTTAAGTCGGCTTTAATGTTGTTTGGTTTTGCTTCGGGAATTACGACGACGGGTGCGCTGAGTTTGATGTTGGATTTGACTGCTGCGGAAACTGCTGGGACTTTTATTGGTGCTTGGGGTTTGTCGCAGGCGATGGCGCGGGGTGTGGCGACGATTAGTGGCGGTGTTATTTTGGATTTTGGCAGGAGTTTGTTTGGGGTGCCGATGTTGGCTTACGGCTTGGTGTTTGCGGTGCCGGCGGTGGGTATGATTCTGGCTGTTTGGCTGTTGGGTAGGGTGGATGTTGGGGAGTTTCAGGATAATGCTAAAAGTGCGATCGCTACTATTCTTGAAAATGAATTAGACTAAGGTTTTGTCAGTTAGTCGGTGGCTTGTGGCAGTTGTTAGTTCCAATAATCAATAACGAATAACGAATAGACATCTCCGAAAAATAAAATAAAGAGTAGGAAGAGATGGTAAAATATCTTTTTTTCGGGACTGAACATGAGTTCG
>NZ_JAUBQE010000075.1:0-22480 GCF_036701115.1 Microcoleus sp. Pol1C5
CGGACCTATCTTTTTTTACCATAATCCAGTCAAATCCTTATTCGATCAGGCTTTGAGCGGGGTTGTCACCCCGCCAGAGTTTATTCATACCGTGAATTAGCAACGCCAATTTTTCAAATCTGAAGTTTCAAATCTCATATCATTCAATCGGCGGATGATACCGATTCAACCAACAGCTACCGATAATCACCAACGCCAGCACAACAATAATTTCTGTCCAAAAAAACGAAAGAAAATCGCTTGCAGTTCCCACCGGGGGCACCCCCGGTTGAGCATTGCGAATAGCGGGAAAAGCAAACAACATCACAGCAGTCCAACTCAGCATTCCCACTTCCGGCAACTTGCCAGATTTCATCACTTTTAATGCTAGCAAAAGCGCCATAATTGACAATACCCACATAATAACAATAATCACTAAGGCAAAAAATTTCACCGGGATTGAGCGAGTTGCAGAAACATCAATATAAATAAAGATAGAGGAATTTTCTTCCATCGGCTTATAACTGATATCAAAACCGGGAACATCCGCATTAAAATTAAATTTTAGAGGTACCGGGTTTAGTTGAAATGGAGCAAACTTTTTACCAATCGAAGCCAGCGGATCGATCGAAATAGCTACTTTAGCAATGTGCTTGTCAAACGGATAATTGTTGATTTTTCCCTTTACCAAATTAAATTTTAATGCAGGCACAATCATCGGTTTGCCTTCTTTAAAGGTAATTTCAGAATCCTGTACATTTGCGCCGTTAACTGTCATTAACAAGTCTTGAGCTGGGTAAGTTGGCCCTTTTTTATAGATACCTTTGAGTTCAAACTGCAAGCGGGCTTCTAATTCGTTCTTAATGGGATCTACTGCAATTACCGTCATTTTGACTTCAACCAAGCCTTTGGACGCTACAGCGCTTTCTGGAGGTGAATTGTAAGGCTCTTGGGCGTTAGCATTGTGAGAGTAAATAGATAAGATAATTGCCCAAATTACGGTCAGACTGCCAATTAAAATAAGTATTTTTTTGAGATTAAATTTGTTGACACTTTGCATTTATTATGGATATTGTATCTTTTGATTTGTTGTTAAGATTTACCGCAGTCTCCCAGTCCGCCCCTCCGCCAGCCCGTCAGGGCTTTAAACTTCTGTTTCATCGCTAAAATCGGTGAAAACTGACATCTTGCACCATTTTCAGGAACAGGCCCGAAAGCCTATTCCTGAAAAGTTCAATTTTCTTTCTTGTGGGGTGGGCATCCTGCCGGCCCATAGCAAGGCTACTACGAACCGATAGGAAGCAGTACCTTTGATGTAAAACTGCCGTGCAAACCGTAGGGAATGTGCTGTTTTAAATGCAAGCGCGCTAGGGGCCCTTTGGTGATGTCACGAGCATCTAAAATCACTAAGGTCGATCGATGATGAGCTGCATCATACATTAAAAGCAGCAGCCAGCCGTCATCCTCAGCAACAGCATCAGGACGGAGAACAAACACCGGTTCCCCCGCAAAACCACGCGGTGCCGCACTCCAAATTTGCCTTTCACCAGTCACGAAATCCATTTTAAGGATAGCTTGCAAAGGGGCATTCCCAGTGGGAGCATCAGCAGCACCGATGTAAAGATATCGGTAAGGTTGTCCGACATTATCGGGATGCAAAGTTGGAAACTCGCAGCACCTAGTTTCAACAACTTGATGCTGTACTGTTTTGTCTTGCAAATTTAACTTAAACCGCCACAATTCGCCCGCTGGAACGCTATCAAAATCAATCTCGCGAAAATCTCCGTCCGCCTCTACAGTGGGAAATGATTCGTAACAAACTGAGTCAACAAAAACTTCGTCTCCTTCTTCCCATGCGTTGCAGTGGTGGAAGACAAAACAAGGTTCAGTTTCTAATATCTTTACCTCGTCAGTGCCGTTGCGGGGAATTAAAATTGCTTGCGTTGGCTTGTTTGGTGAAAATTGAATGCACTGGGAGGCACTCCGCAATCCTAACACGAATGGTAGAGGATTAAATGAGACGGGATTTTGGAAGAATATACAGTAATTCGGGGTAATTACCATGTCGTGCAGGAAGGCAAAACCCGGTATTGCATGGGCGTGACGCTGCAAAAGTTTGCCGCTTTCGTCGAGTTCGTAAATCGTGATGGTACTCGACAAACCGGGCTTGACAGAAAAGTTTACCAATCTGTCTCCTTTGCCATTTTTCCCTTTTTCAATTCTCGGGTGGGCGGCGAATGCTTCACCGGGCTGTAAAATGCCGTCTAGGGTGTCTAAGCCGAGTGTTTCTAAGGTGCGCGGGTCGAGTCTGTAGGGTGCTGCGGCTTCCCAAAGCGCTAGCAGTTTGTCGCCCCAATAAATGATGTTGGTGTTGGCAATGTTTTTGATTTTGACATCAAAGATGTTGGCTAGCCAGCCGCCCGGTTTCTGTGTACCGAAAACGCCTCGGTGAAGAATTTTTCCGGCTTCTTGTTCGGCGAGATAGCCTTCTGTGCGGACGAATCGGTTGCGGAAATGGGCGCGGCCTTCGGATATTGCGATCGCACAAACCATCCCGTCACCGTCAAACGGGTGGTGGATGCGCTGGCCGTTGATATCCAATAATCCGGGCCCGTTGCGAAAGAATGTGCCTTGCAAGCCGGGGGGGATTTCGCCTTCTATGTCGTCAATCCAGTAGTCGGATTCGTTGGGTTGAGATTCGTAGCCGCGCTGCCAGTCTGTGCGATCGTATGATGAGTTTGGGGCGGCTGTTTGAGGTTGGGAAAGCTGTAAGTTTTGCATTGGTGTTAGGGGAGCGAATTTTTTAACCGCAGAGAACACAGAGGGCGCAGAGAGAAGGAAAACGGGAGACTTGGGAAACACAGTTAAATTCATCCGTGTATCCGTGTCAAAATCTGTGTGTGCCTGCCTTTATTTGCTGTCTGCGGTGCGAGTTTGTGACCTTACTGTGGGTACTAAGTCGGGAAAGTATTCGGGCATAAAATGCTGTCCACCTGGTTTGGAACTGCCCATTTCTGGTTCTAATACGGGAAGAGACTTTTGATTGTTATCGCCGCTTTCTGTACTATCGGCGGGCAACCAATTTAAGAACGGTAGTGGCAGAAGTGTGGAGAGATTTGTGATGACAATTAGCAGCCAGAGGTTATCGAAATTGCGATCGGTAATTCCTAGCAAGTGGGTCAAAAGTGCCCCGCCTTCGTGGGAAATAAGTCCTGCTAAGTTGGTGACTGACATCAACACGGCAAATAAAGTTGCTTCGACGCCTGGGGGGCACAATCTGGCGGAGAGTACGAGCACCGGCATATAAGCAATTTGTCCGATTACTGTCAGGATCAGGCTGTCTCCGATGCTGAACCATTGATCGTCAATTCCTAAAGCTCGGTTGGCATGAGTTACTAACAATAAAGTAGTCAAGCCCAAAGCAGTCGCAAGGACCGTTGACCAACCAAAAATTACTCGAAACGGAACTGTTTTGAGGAAGCGCTGAAACAGCCAGACGCCAGCGAGGGCGGCAATGCTGGTAACGAGGCGCACTCGACCGAGAAATTCTGGTTGAAACCCTAATTCGTTGGTGGTGAAAAAGAAGAAGGCAGAGTCTGAGCTTGGGGTGGCTTGCCAGAGGAAGAGAAAGGCGGTGGGCAGCCAAATTGTTTTTTGGGTAACAGCTTGCCTTAGTTGTTTTAGTTGGTCTTTGACAGTTTCAAAGTCGGTTCTTTTGTTGGTTTTTTCTTCGGCAATTAACCAAGCTGTTGCTGATACAATTAGCGGGAAAGATGCGGTGATTAAAAATATTGTGTGGGTGCTGAAGTGTTGCAGCAAGGAACCGCTGAGGTAGGCGGTAATTAGTCCGCCGAGGGCTGAAGCGCCCCAAGACAAGGATTGCAGGGAACCGGCGTCGGCAACCGATTCTTTTCTGGCCCTTTCGACTACCAGGGAGTCGGCGATTACGTCGCTGACGGCGAGGGAGAGGGAACTCAGCGCGATCGCGCCTGTAGCTGCCAGCGGTGTGTGTACAATTGTTGCGAGGCTCACCCATGCTAAGGTTCCCAGCAGCCCGGAGAGGACGATGTAAGGGCGTCTGCGGTAGCCGAATATCGGCAAGCCGTCGGACATGAACCCGAACACGGGTTTGATAATCCAAGGCAGGGCTACGACGCCCAGCATGGCGGAGACTTCTGCCGGACTCATGCCGAGTTCGTCTTTGAGAAAGAAGCTGACGGCTAAGCGGGCTAGTCCGAGAATGCCTTGGACGAAGTAAATAAGTAAGATGGCTATGAGTTCGGGGGTTGGCTCATTCCCAAAGAATACTTTTTCTTTTAAAGATTCTTTGAGTTTGCTGACGCCGGAGGGGGAAACGAGCATTTGAGCAATATTTCTTAATGAATCTCAATATTTATAACACATTCTTAATGAGTTGGGGGAACTGTCGGAGGTGGGAGGCGAGAGTGGCGGGGATCTGGTAAGTGCTATAAAATTGTATTTATCTTGAATTTAAGCGTGTTTTGTAATAATAAAAACAGAAAAACGAACCGCGAAGGCGCGTTAGGCGAAGCCGCGCGTAAACCCTAGGACGCCAAGCAAGAGAAAGAAGAGAAAACTCACAACTGCTGTCAGCTTTGTTATATGATTATTGAGCCTAAAAATGTGCCTGAAATTACGGGTTCCAAGTACCCTCAGCAATTCCAATCTGCTGTTGCGGGGAGAGTAAAAAAACGCTTGGGCGATGCTGCCGGATTGCAGAATTTTGGGGTAAATTGGGTGAGACTTGCGCCGGGAAGTTGTTCTGCTCTCAGGCACTGGCATTCCCGTCAAGATGAGTTTATCTATGTTCTGGAAGGGGAAGTTACTCTGATTGTAAATTCGGGAGAGCAAGTGCTGACACCGGGTATGGCGGCGGGTTTTCGGGCGGGGGATTCAGATGGACATCATTTAGTTAACCGCTCGAATGCAGATGTTGTTTATCTCGAAATTGGCGATCGCACTGCTGGTGATTCGGCTAATTATCCAGATGATGACTTAATCGCGAAGGCTAGCGACAATGGTTGGATTTTTACGCGCAAAAACGGCGAGATTTATGAGGATTAAAAAAATCAGAATCGCACCCGTAAGTATTCTCCAGCCTGTTCACACTACGAAATCTCGGTTAGAGGAGGCAATTCATGAAGATTTTAGTCATTGGAGGCACTGCGTTTATTGGTCGTTATGTTACTCAGCAATTACTTCAAAATGGGCATGAAGTCAGCGTATTCAATCGAGGAGTAACACTCGCGAATTTACCACTAGAAGTTAATCATATTCGGGGCGATCGCCAGAATCTAACCGATTATCGGCAAACCTTTGAGCAACTTGCTCCCGATGTAGTAGTGGATATGATTGCGCTGACTGAGGCTGATGCCCAAAGCACAATGGATACATTTAAGGAAGTCGCTCAACGGGTTGTGGCAATTAGCAGCCAAGATGTTTACCGTGCTCGCGACATTCTTTGGGGGCGAGAAACAGGCACGATCGATACAGTTCCACTGACTGAAGATGCACCGTTACGATCGCAATTATATCCTTATCGGGATCCTGGAATGCAACCACAAGTCCCCCCAGACTACGACAAAATTCTAGTTGAACGAGTCATGATGAGCTACCCAAGCTTACCGGGTACCGTGCTGCGATTGCCGATGGTGTACGGAGTGGGAGATTATCAACATCGCTTCTACCCTTTCATCAAGCGCATGGACGATCGCCGTCCTGTAATTTTGTTAGAAGAGGGCTATGCTCATTGGCACGGAAGCTACGGCTATGTTGAGAATGTCGCAGCAGCGATTGTGCTTGCGGTAACTGATGAACGTGCAACAAATCGCATCTATAACGTTGCAGAATCATCTGCATTATCTCCAGCAGAGTTAATTAGGACGATCGGACAAATTGTGGGCTGGCACGGTGAGGTTGTCATTGTATCAAAATCTCGCTTGCCTCAAGAGAGTCGCCTCGATCTAAATATTGAGCAGGAGTGGCTGATCGACTCGACTCGGATTCGCGAGGAACTAGGCTATACTGAGCCGATTGACCGGGATGAAGCGTTGAGGCGAACGCTGACTTGGGAACGAGCAAATCCACCGGAAGTATTTTCAGCAATAGGGCTTCTAGACTATGCAACGGAAGATTCTGTTTTAGCCTCACGCTTAAACAGTTGACAGTTGACAGCGAGGTTTTTTCTATGGGGATTTACATCCCAACCTAAAAACATTCCGCCTTTGGGCGGGGGTTTTAAACCCCTGAATTTTGATAACAATGTTCTGGAAAGTACAGATTCCAATTATGAGTATTAAAAAATAATGAGTCAAGTGAATCTTTGGACTTCGGCGGAACACGCTTTGTGGTATCTTGCTAAAGCTGATGGAATTCCTCACCGCACTGAAGGTGAAGCGGTTTTGTTGGAGGAAGTGCCGAAAAATGTTAAGCGAATTCTGGATGTGGGCACTGGAGACGGGCGGTTGTTGGGTCTGCTTAAGTGCGATCGACCAAATGTTGAATGTGTGGCGATCGACTTTTCGCCGACAATGCTGGAAAAAGCCAGAATTCGCTTTGCTGATGACCCGAATGTCACGGTAATCGAGCACAATTTTGACGAATCGCTGCCGGATTTGGGCAAGTTTGATGCGGTGGTTTCTAGTTTTGCGATTCATCATGTAGCAGACGATCGCAAACGTTCGCTTTACACCGAGATTTTCGAGCTTTTGGAGCCCGGAGGCATTTTTTGCAATTTGGAGCACGTAGCGTCAGCAACTCCCGCTTTGCATGATAAATTTCGAGAAGCAATTGGTATTAGCGATTCGCCAGATGATCCGTCTAATAAATTGCTGGATGTGGAAACGCAATTGCGCTGGTTTAGAGAAATTGGTTTTACCGATGCAGATTGTTATTGGAAGTGGCGGGAACTCGCTTTATTAGTTGGTGTCAAACCAGTCAGCCCTGTCAACGTGGTGAAGAAGGCTCCCTAATGCTTGAAATTTCGTTGCAGTCGCGAGCTCGCTCTGATTTTTTTGAACAGCGCGAGACAATAAATTTTGTTACCGATAGGATGAGGTAAAGTTGATCGATAGGATGAGGTAAAGTTGATCGATCGCACCTTGACGCGGGCTGAATGAAACCAGTTTAATCGCTAAACAAAACAGTAGTAGATAGCAAAGCCTACGCACTTCCTTTGGGCAGCCCAACTGCGAAACTTAATAAAATTGGCAGCGTCATAGATTCTAATTTGCAATATCGCACTACGCGCGCGATGGAAATCGCGATTGCTTCGCCTAACCCGCGAGATTTGCGCTAGAGCTACAACCATCACTTACCATCTATCACAAAAAATGGCTACACTCGAAGGTACCCCCAACAACGATGTTTTAATTGGCTTTCCTGGAAGTAACTCGCTCTCGGGCAAACAAGGCGATGATACTTTGTTTGGTGCAGAAGAAGACGATCAAATCTTTGGCAACCAAGGTAAGGACTACATCTTGGGCAACCAAGGCAATGATACCCTCTACGGCGGCAAAGACAGCGACCTAATTCAAGGCGGCGAAAACGAGGATTGGGTGTTTGGGGATAACGGTAATGATACCCTCGAAGGAGGGCAGGGCAACGATTTGGTGCGCGGCGGCAAAGAAAATGATTTGCTATCTGGAAATGAAGGCAATGATGTCCTATTTGGAGATAGCGGTGCCGATACCTTAAGCGGTGGCGATGGTGACGACATTTTTGTCATCGGGCGAGTACAAAATAATTCAGTTAATACCGACAGTTCTACTCTTGCCAATGCTGACTTGATTGCCGACTTTAGCCTGGGTACAGACTTAATAGGACTCGATAGAGGCTTGCAATTTCAAGACTTGAATATTTCTCAAGGAACAGGCGATTTTGCCAAAGATACGATTGTTCGAGATAACGTGACAGGCGAAGATCTCGCTATTTTAAAAGGTATTACCAGCAGCAGTATCACAGCAGCCAATTTCACCACCTCACTGGCTCCAGTTACCTCAACATCAACCCCCAGTATCTTAGAATTCAGCACCTCTAGCTACAGTGCCGACGAGGGCAAGAGTGGCACTTCCGAAATTGTCGCCACAGTTCAACGCACTGGCAGCAGCGAGGGGGCAGTCAGCGTTCAAGTGGAACTAGATACCTCTTCCACCGCTACTGTTAGCGAAGACTACATTAACAATCTGCCAGTTACTATCAACTTTGCCAGCGGCGAATCCTCCAAAACTGTATCAATTCCTATTGTGGGGGATAGCGTCGTCGAACCAAACGAACAGATTAATTTGAAATTAGTTAATCCAGTAGGCAGGGGAAGTTTAGGAAGTCAGCAAACAGCTAGCTTCACTATTATTAACGATGACATTTTGCCAACGGTCAGCATCGCTGCTATAGATGAGGCAGCATCAGAAACAGGCAACAATCCAGCCATTTTTCGCATCAGTCGCACTGAGGAGAGTCGTGGCAACTTAACAGTCAACCTAGCAATAGACGGTAGTAGCAACAATCCAACTAAACCTAGCGACTACACCCTCAGCGGTGGTGGCCTTTCTGTCAACAGTTCAAATGTCACTGTCACCATCCCGGAGGGACAAAATTTTGTAGATGTGAGCCTCACGGCTGTCGATGATATCCATGCTGAGGCACAGGAGACGCTGAAGCTTAAACTAGCAGATGGGAATTACCAAGTTGATGCTAACCAAAACAATACTACTGTCGCGATCGCAGCCAATGATACCGTAGTTGTCAATAGCAATGACAGCCTGACAGACTACAATCTGGCAGAAGGTTCGTTTCGACAAGCACTGCTGAATGCTAACGCTATAGCTGGGAATGATACTATTACTTTCAATCTGCCAGCCGGGCAGCAGACAATTAATCTCACAGGGGTATTGCCCGAGATTAGCGGCGATGTCACTATTACTAATAGCACTGGTTCTAGCAACCTGACAGTGCGGCGGGATACGGGCGGAGAGTACCGGATTTTCAAGGTAAACAGTGGAGTCAGTGCGACTTTTGACGGATTCACCATCGCCAATGGTTTTATAAGTGACGACGGCGGCGGTATCTATAACGACGGTGGCACAGTCAATGTGACCAACAGCACTCTGTCTAACAACACTGTGGCAGAGGGCAGGGGTGGTGGCATCTACAACAATGGCGGCACAGTAAATGCGACCAACAGCACTTTCTCTAGCAACCGTTTGAGCAATTTCTTTAACCCCAATTTGAATCCCATCCCCAGTGGTGGTGGCATCCACAATGAGGGCGGCACAGTAAATTTGACTAACAGCGTTTTCTCAAGCAACAGTGGCTTCGCACCAAGCAAAGGCGGTGCCATCTCAAACAATAGCGGCACAGTAAACGTGACGAACGGCACTTTCTCAGGCAACAGCGCTCAAGATGGCGGTGGCATCTCTAACAATGGCCCAGGCACAGTCAAAGTAGCAAACAGCACTTTTTCTGACAACACGGGAGTGCGTTTTACCCTAGGGCTTCCGGCATCAGTAGATGGTGCTGCCATCTTTAACCAAGGCGGTACTGTGGAGGTGACAAACAGCACTCTTTCTGGCAACAAAGCGGGCGGTGCCCGTGGTGGCGGCATTCATAACCGTGAGGGTGGCACAGTTAAAGTGACGAACAGCACTCTTTCTGGAAACACAGTGGGTGGTTTTTTTGGGTTTGGTTTGCTTGGCGGTGGCATTTATAACGATAACGGCACAGTAGAGGTGACCAACAGCACTCTCTCTGGAAACCAAGCAACCAACCCAGGTGGCAGCGGTGCTGGCATCTATAACCAAGCTGGCACGGTAACGCTGACCAACAGCACTCTCTCGGGCAACATAGCAAACCCCTCCACCACCGACTTTGCTGGCATCATTTTGCCTGTCCCTGGAAGTGGTGGTGGTATATGGAACGGCGGCACGTTGAATGTCAAAAATACGATCGTCGCTCAGAACACTGCAGCCACTGGCCCTGACGTTTTCGGCAGCTTCGCCAGCGGTGGCTACAACTTAATTGGCGACGGTACGGGCAGCACGGGTTTTACTGCTGTCGGCGATCGAGTTGGCACTGCTGCTGCACCTATTGACCCCCTAATAAACCCCCTGGCAGATAACGGCGGCCCGACTCAGACTGTGGCACTGCAACCGGGTAGTCCCGCTATTAATGGTGGCGACCCAGCTTTTGTTTTAACCTCTGGGCCTTTTATCGGCCCTCCCTTCTACGACCAGCGGGGTATCTCTCCTTTTAATCGCGTTAGCGGGGGAATTATTGACATCGGCGCTTTCGAGTTCGAGTCTCCTCTGGTCCCTTAAGGCCTGTAGGATGCCTTGCCATGCCTAGAGATGTCAACTTAAAAGTGACGGCATAACTCAGGCACAGAAAGCAACGCTGTGCGCTTTGGGAGCGATCGAGAATTAAGATTTAGTAGGGTGCGTGACTCTCAATCATCTCACTGGTAATTGAAGAACTCAAAGTCACACACCTTACTCAATTAGTCCTGGACGCAGAAACCAGTTTTTTTTAGGAAGAGACTGCATGGTTAATCTTTAATAGAAGCGAAAAACCCAGTTTCTAAAGGTATTTATGCGTCTAGGACTATGAATTAAATTAAATCCGGTACTTTAGGTTTGATTCGGCGCTCGTACCAGTTCATTAACGGGGTGGAAGTAATGCCGTGCAAAACCACAGAAATTATGATTGTTGAAAAGGTAATCCAGGCAATTCTTTCGGCGGTTTCACCTTGCAAACCGTTACCGAAAGCATAGGTAAGATAATAGATAGAACCGACACCGCGAATGCCAAACCAACCGCACAGCCAGCGGCTGGCGGGATGCAAAGGACTGCCTATCGTACTGATCCAAGCTCCCACAGGCCGGATTAAAAAAATCAACAATCCAGCTACTAAGAGGGAGTATCCTCCATAGGCCAACATAGGCTCTAAGCGCAAAAGCGAACCTAATAGTAAAATAGTTGCTATTTCCATTAACTTTTCAATGCGCTCGGTAAAGTGGAGTTGGGAAAGCGGTTTTTCTGGGTTGCGGTAACTCCGCTGCATCACAATTCCTGCTACAAAAACTGCGAGAAATCCGTAGCCGTTGACTACTTCGGTGAGGGAATATGTGAGCAGAATTGTGCTGAGAGCAATGAAATCTTCCATTAATTGATCGGCGGGTCGATAGCGTTGGAGTTGGCGATCGATCCAAGTGACGGCTTTAGCTACTAAAATCCCCATAACGATACCTGCGGCGATCGCCCAAATCAAGTCAACTGCTACCCACTGCGAAAACCAGTTCGGCCAGTTGTTATCTTTTAGTGCATAAATGCCGAAATAAACGAAGGGAAAAGCTAAAGCATCGTTCAAACCGCCTTCGGATGTTAAACCAAAGCGCAATTCATCGCGATCGTCTATATTTGCTAACTGAACTTCTGAGGCTAAAACAGGATCGGTGGGAGCGAGAATTGCTCCCAATAAAATTGCCGCCCCCCAATCTAATTTCACCAACCAATGACCGACAGCGGCCACCGCAAAAATCGAAATTGGCATTAAAAAACCGATCAACCGCGCTGTAGAATTCCAAGCCCAAAATTGTAGCGGGCGATTCATTTTTAAGCCGCAACTGAACAAAGAAACAATAACTACAAATTCTGTAAGTCTTTCTAAAAATAGAGCGTCGGGACGCAAGTCAATGAGCTTGACGCCATAGGGCCCCAATCCGATACCGACAATTAGATAAATTAAGGCATAAGACACCGGCAATCCTGAAATCCATCCAGAACCCAAGGTAACGGTCAGCAGGAGGATGCCAATAACTAGCAAGTTGAGAATGTAATCATCCACCATAGCGATCGCACTTTTAATCAGGTTTACCAAATGCGATTCTTACAGATAAAAGCTTCTGGGGCATCTACCGCCCGCTAGATTCACCTATCCTCCGAAAGTTGCAGTTGTTATACCAAAATTTTTATGCTTCTACCCTCCTCTGGCGGGCTTTGTCTTTGTGCCCCATAAACTCCGTGACTTACAATCGCCCGGAATCGTTTATTTCATTCATCTGGCTAATAACTAATGATTAATGACTAATGGCTGATGACTAATTAGTGAGGACTAATAATTAATTAGAAAGACCACTTTTTTCGGTAGCGATGATGTGCAAATCTACGTGTTTGAGCGATCGCACTAACTGTTGAGTCAAAGAACCCCGCAGCAGCAAATGCCAGCGGGATTGCTGGCTTTCGCCGATCACAATTTGAGTAATGCGATATTGTTTAGCTACGTCAGAGATTGCTTTGGCTATATTAGTGCCGTTTACCCGCAAAAAATTACCGTTAAATTCTTGACACAGTTTCTCACAAGTTTCAACGTGCAAGCTTTCTGCTTTTGTTAAAAATCGGTCTGGATCGTTAACAAACACAGCATAAAACGGGGCATTCATGTAGCTAGCAATCCTCGCGCCTCGCCGCAGCAGTTGCAAGGAATTCGGATAAGTCGAGATGCACACTAAAACTCGTTCGTGAATATTGCAAAATTGACCTTTGAAACTTGCTGCATCGTCTTCAACAGTGTCTGCGACTTCTCGCAGGGCGAGTTCTCGCAAAGCAATTAAATGACGGCGCTGGAAAAAGTTTTCTAAAGATTGTTCAATTTTTTCGGGAGCATAAATTTTGCCTTCTAGCAACCTTTCTTCTAAAGTTTCCGGCGTGACATCGACAACGACTATTTCGTCCGCATTTTCGAGGACGCGATCGGGCACTCGCTCTCGCACTACAACTCCGGTAATTCGAGCTACTAAATCGTTGAGACTTTCTATGTGCTGAATGTTGAGGGTAGAGAAAACATCTATTCCAGCATTCAGAATTTGTTCTACATCTTGATATCGTTTTTCTCGCAGAGAACCCGGAATGTTTGTATGAGCCAGTTCGTCTATTAAAGCTAGTTGAGGGCGGCGTGCTATGACAGCTTCAGCATCCATTTCTTGGAGCAGTTTTTCGCCCCTTTGCATTTGTTTTCGCGGCACTATTTCCAGTCCTTCGCCTTTAGCTGCTGTCTCTTTTCGCCCGTGAGTTTCTAACAGTCCAATTACCACATCAATGCCTTCAGATTTGAGCCTGTGTCCTTCTTCCAGCATTCGGAAAGTTTTGCCGACACCGGGGGCCATGCCAATAAATATTTTGTGCTTTCCCCGGCGAGGGGTGCGATCGTAAGTGCGGTTCGGTTGGGCGTAAACCGCGTCTGGATTGTTGGTAAGTTCGCTAGAGTGAATCATAGCTCAGTAGTGGGTAGTTAGTCAATTTCCAGTCATCAGTCAGTTTATGACCGATGACTGCCGACTGTTGTAAACTATTGTAAAGCGTCGAGAGCCAAATTAAGTTTGAGGACGTTAACTCCCGGTTCGCCGAAAATGCCGAGAAATCTGCCATCCGTATTTTTGGCTACCAACATTTCTACTTGATTGAAATTGAGCGATCGCACCGTTGCTATCCGCTGAATTTGCGATCGAGCTGCCTCTAAGCTAATGTGGGGATCTAGGCTAGAACCAGAGGTGTAGACTAAATCAGCCGTTGGTTTGATACCAGCTTTGTTGAGGCGATCTAATTCAACTTCTACCCCTTGAAGACCCTCTTTTTCATTACCTCGCTTCAGCAAATCAGAGTTGCTGGGAGCAAGGTTGCTAGCTCCCGAAATACCTGTTCTTTGACTGGAATTTTCTCCCTTTGTGGGGTCGTACTCTGCGGTCGCAAAGCTGCTGTAATTTGTGGTGCTGGGGCGGCTCAAAAAATATTTATTCAACGTGAAAGGTTGACCGATTAACGACGAACCGACCACAACTCCCTGCGGGCGAATTAAGCTGCCGTTTGCCTGCGAATTGAAAGCAATTTGACCGATTAATAGCATGATTAAGGGATAAATAATTGCTGTAATTCCCCACAAAACTAAAGTCACGCGAATTGCTCTGATTAATTCTCTCATGAATTACCTCACTTAACTAATTGTTTTTTGATGAAAGTGCTGGATGCAAAAAGTTGTTTGACACGCTAGCTATATCGTAAGGTGCGCACTGCGCACCTTACATAATTGACCTAAAATCTTTCCGGCTGAAAAATTACGACAAACAAATAAACTGCGAGTCCGACAATCACCAAACCCAAAAGACTTAAACCCCACGCAGCTTTTTTCGTCAAACCTTCATCCGCAGCCGCATAAACAGCCGGTGCAATTATCAAGTTAAAGCACATGACCAGAAATAGCTGCGCCGGGATAGGGTGGCGCTGCCAAAGCATTTGTGCTAACTCAACGGTTTCTTGAAAATCCCCGGGCAAAACATCATTCAGCAAATCTTTACGTTTCATAATTACTCTTATTCGTGCTACTAAATGGGGTCAATAGTTTTAGGTCAATTTTACTTTTTGTGAGCGCGCAGTGCGTTGCAAAACTCAACAACGGCATCGTACTGATCGGGAATATTGGCACAGCGAACAAACAAAGCTAAATCCAATTCTGGCAGCAATTTGCTTTGTTCTATCTGTTCGTATTCCTGTTCCCGCAAGTGATAGATGGAAAGCCTGCCTTTTCGCCAACCAAAACCACACTTCAGGAATCTTGACCCGCTTGTAAATTTCTAGAACATTCACCCCGCCGCTGGTAACGACTACTTCTATTACCAAGTCGGGGAGATCTTTCTTAGTCTGCAAGTTATAAGACTCATCTGGTTCTTTTCTGCCACCTAATCTTATATTGCCAATAGTCTGGCTCCCTCTGGGATAAAACCGAATGCTTTTTTCTTCAAGATAAACCTCAAGTAACTTCCGAATAGTGGTCTTACCATCTTCGTGTTCGTCGGAAACTGGAGTCATAATATCTAAAGTTCCGTCGAAGTACGCTAACCGTATGCGTGGAAAATCTTCTAAAGCTGTTTCTATTGCTTCAAATTTCTCCCAACTCACATCGTAAAGCGTGAAGCATTGGTTACTTTCACTGACTGGTTTGTCCAAAAGTTGAGGGTTCATAGGTCATTCTATCCGTTACATCCGTGGAGCGAATCCGTTGGCGAACTTCTTCTATGCTAACCCAACGGCTGCAATCAAAACATCAATAATTTTGATGGCAATAAACGGCGCGACTGCCCCGCCCAATCCGTAGATTAAAATGTTCCGCTGCAACAGTTGATTTGCACTCAAAGGTCGAAATTTTACCCCGGTTAATGCTAGGGGAATCAAAGCGGGAATAATCAAAGCATTGTAAACTAATGCCGACAAAACCGCAGATTTACCGCTGGCTAAACCCATGACGTTTAATGCGCCGACGGGGGCAAACATGGCGGGAATAATTGCAAAATATTTAGCAATATCGTTGGCTAGGGAAAATGTGGTCAGCGCGCCGCGAGTAATCAGCAATTGTTTGCCAATTGTCACTAAGTCAATTAGTTTTGTAGGGTCAGAATCCAAGTCCACCATGTTCGCAGCTTCCTTCGCTGCTTGGGTTCCAGAATTCATCGCGAGTCCTACGTTTGCTTGCGCTAGTGCGGGTGCGTCGTTGGTTCCGTCTCCAGTCATTGCGACTAATTTGCCTTCGGCTTGTTGTTTGCGAATTACGTCGATTTTGTCCTCGGGAGTTGCTTCGGCAATGAAGTCGTCAACGCCTGCTTCATCGGCAATTACTGATGCTGTAATTCGGTTATCTCCGGTGAGCATAATGGTACGAATTCCCATTTTTCGCAGTTGGTCAAATCGATCGCGAATTCCCGGTTTGATGACATCTTTTAAATAGATAATGCCGTAGGTGTCGCTGCCTTGACAAACAGCTAAGGGTGTGCCTCCCAAGCGGGAAACTCGCTCGTAAGCTTCATCGAGATCCGGCCCGAAATTGCCGCCGCGCGATCGCACAAAACCCTTCACCGCATCAACCGCACCCTTGCGAACCTCCGTCCCATCGGGCAAATCCGTGCCAGACATCCGCGTTTTTGCGGAAAAATCAAGCCCCGTGGCGTTGGTGCGCTCAAAATCCACCTGTGCGCCCAAATTCTGGGCCAAACGGACGATCGACTTTCCCTCTGGAGTATCGTCAAACACGCTTGCATCCAGGGCTACCTGCGCCACTTCTTGCAGTGAATGACCGTTTACCGGAATGAATTCCTCGGCTAAACGGTTCCCCAGCGTGATCGTCCCCGTTTTGTCCAAAATCAGCGTATTCACGTCGCCGCAAGCCTCCACGGCGCGTCCAGAGGTCGCTATCACGTTAAACTGAGCGACGCGATCCATCCCCGCAATGCCGATCGCGCTCAGCAAACCGCCAATGGTTGTTGGAATCAGCGCCACCAGCAGCGAAATCAGCGTCACCACGCCCACAGGGGTTTTCACGTAATTGCCGATCGGCGGAATCGTCGAAACCACAATCAAAAACACCAGCGTCAGCACCGCCAGCAGCACCGTTAGCGCGATCTCGTTCGGCGTTTTCGACCTTTCGGCCCCCTCCACCAGCGCGATCATCCTGTCCAAAAACCCCTTACCCGGATCGGCCATCACCCGCAGCGTCAGTTCGTCGGAAAGGATGCGCGTACCGCCGGTGACGGAACTGGCGATGTCCGAACCCGGTTCCTTGAGCACCGGTGCGGATTCGCCAGTGATCGCAGATTCATCCACCGACGCGACACCTGCGATCACTTCCCCGTCGGCGGGAATGACATCGCCTGCGATCACTTTAATTTGGTCGCCGCGTCTCAGGGATGTCGAACTAACTTCTTGAATTGAACCGTCTGGTAGAAGTTTGCGGGCTGTTGTGTCGGCTTTGGTCGATCGCAGGGCATCTGCTTGCGCTTTCCCGCGCCCTTCTGCGATCGCTTCGGCAAAATTAGCAAATACCAAAGTAAAGAATAAAATAAACGTGACTAAACCGTTGAAAACTCTCTGATTTTCGCCGGGAACCGGGCCGAACAGCGTCGGGTCGATCGTTAATAATGCAGTCACAATTGTGCCAACCCACACCACAAACATCACCGGATTTTTCAGCATCACCCGCGGGTTTAGCTTGACAAAAGCTTGTTTAAAAGCTCTTTGATAAAGGCCTTTTGTATTTGCTTTCGGCGTGTGCTTGCGAGACTCGCGAGAGCCTCTAGCAGGTTTTTTTGGGGAATCAGGGGTATTGGAAGAAGCCATATCGATTGGGGATTTTTAATGAACCAAAGAGAACACAGAGAAATAGAAGATTGAGGTTGATAAATTTTTCCTACAGAGGTGGAGGAGTTGGTGTTGCTAAAGGTGTTGTGGGTGCAGTTATAGATGCAGGTTCAAACTTGCGGCTGCTAATTTCATATCTTTCGGCAATTGGCCCTAAAGCCAAAACTGGGAAAAATGTCAGCGCGCCCAGAATTATGATTACTCCTGCGGTGACGCTGGTGAACAAAACTGAATCGGTTCTGAGAGTGCCGGTTGTTTCGGGAACCAGTTGTTTGTTCGTCATGCTGTCAGCTAAAAGCAGCAGGGCAATAATTGGAACGTAGCGCCCCAGCAGCAGGCTAAAACAGGTGGTTAAATTCCACCAAAGTCCTGTCGGCGCGGGTTGAGAGTCAGCCAATCCTTCAAAACCAGAACCGTTGTTAGCCGCCGCCGAACCGTATTCGTACATCACCTGGGAAATGCCGTGAAATCCCGGGTTGCTGATGCCGCTCAAACTGTCGGTAAAGGCGAGGGTAATTGCACCGGGGATTAAAACTGCGATCGGGTGAATTAACAAAACAACGCTGGCTAAAACAATTTCCCGTTTTTCAATTTTGCGTCCTAAAAATTCTGGCGTTCTTCCCACCATCAATCCGGTGAGAAATACGCTCAAAATCGAGTAGATAAATAAGTAAGCCGTTCCCGTTCCCTGTCCGCCCCAAACGATTTGCAGAAACAAATTAAACAGAGTAGCAAAACCACCGGGAGGCATTAAAGAATCGTGCATCCCGTTGACAGCCCCGCACATTGTCCCCGTCGTAGTAACCGCCCAAAGTGCAGTCTCTGCCCAGCCAAATCTAACTTCTTTGCCTTCTAAATTTGGTTGTTGCGAACCCAGTAAATTATTAATTTGAGGGTTGCCGCCGTACTCGCCAAACGCTGCAATGCCAATCAAGACAACGTAGATGGCAAACACCATCCAAAAAATCAGCCATCCCTGCTTTTGGTTATTGGCAAATCTGCCGTATGTGTGAATCATAGCTGCTGGTATAGAAACCATTGCTAGTGTTTCCAGCAGGTTGGTAAAAGGGTTGGGATTTTCAAAGGGGTGAGCCGAGTTCATGGCAAAAAATCCGCCGCCATTTTCTCCCAGTTGTTTGATACTTTCAAAGTGAGCAACTGGGCCGCGAGCTATTACTTGCGTGCCACCTTCTAAGGTACGGGCAACTGCCGGACCTGCTAAGGTTTCTGGCACTCCTGAAATTAGCAAAAACAAGGCAATAATTAAAGAAAGGGGCAGCAGAATCCTGGTGATTGATTGAATTAAATCGATGTAAAAATTGCCTAGGGGGCGACCGGTCAATCCCCGAATAAAGGCAATCCCTACTGCTAAACCCGTAGCGGCTGAGGTAAACATTAAAAATCCCAGGGTTAACTGGGATAGATAACTGAATGTTGTCTCGCCGGAGTAATGCTGTTGGTCGGTATTTGTGAGGAATGAAATAGTTGTGTGCAGCGCAGTATCCCAGGTTGGGGCACTTAGACTGGTAGGATTTAAAGGCAGCACTCCCTGAAGCATGAAAATTAAGAAAACAAATATGCCCATTGCTGCATTGCTGTAGAGTAACGATCGGGCATATTGCCAACCTGTCATGGAATCTACAGACCGGATGTTGCTGGCTTTATAGATGAGTTGTTCTAGGGGTTTAATAGCTGGGTCGAGAATGGTTTCTTTTCCCATGTAAACCCGCGCCATGTAGTTCCCGAAGACAGGCGCGATTGCTATTAAAATAATTAGGGTTAATGCGATTTGAAGTAGTCCTTGCTGCATAACTGAGCCAATTTTTTATCGTTGGGTAAATGGGTTTTGCCGATTGCGAAATGGGTTCGGTGGGAGGTTCCAAAAACCGGACGACCTTTTTTTGAAGATCGCTTTCAGTTTGAGGGCGATCGCCGAATTCAATGCTGCTGCTAAGATGCAATCTCCCCAGCCAGAGGGATTAAGGCCATCAGCGGGTTTTCGCTGGCGATAATTCCTCGTTTTTTCTTTTGCTAATCCCGTACTTTGACAGCGATCGAGCAATTGTATAGCATTTAATACCCCGCCACAATAACTATTGTTAATTTGGCTCGGAATGAAATCACGTTGGTAAGACCGAGTTAATATATTATCACTTCTGCCTGCCACAAAATACCCTCTACTTTTACTGATTACTATACTCACTGTTAGAGAATTGGATAATCAGCTTTAAGGTATAATTTGCTATTTGTACATGAGGCTTATCCGCTCTATATTTATTAGAATATTATGAAAATTTAGAACTGTTTAATTGTGTATGCTCAGAGATATAGATGCTGTCTAAACGCGCTGTTTTTGCGCGATAATGTGTGAAAAAAATTCAATAAAAGCAGTTAGGTAAGGCAGAATGTAGAAGGTGGTGGAAGCTCAAGCTAGAAGCTATAAGCTAGAATGTGGAAGAAAAAAGACTGTGAATATAAAATATAAAATGGATTGATTGAGGATGTTTAAAAGTTTATCTTCCCTCCCAAAAAATCTGGCAATTCAAGAGAAATATTTGCGGGGGAGGTGGTCGATCGCAATTTTATTTGCGATCGTTGCACTGCTGGAATTTACTACGCCCTCGGAGTATCTGTTTGGGTATTTGTACACGGGGCCGATTTTACTGGCAAATTCGCGCTTGAGTCGGTTGGGTAAGTTGCAAATTACGCTGGTAGCGGCAGGTTTGACGCTGTTAAATTTGTTTGTTCCTCCTGGAGAAGCGATCGCCCTAGCCACTGTAGCAAATAGATCGATCGCAGTCATGGCTTTAGGGGTGACGGGATATTTGAGCGATCGCAACCAGCAGTATCAAGAAGCGATCGCGGTCGCTAAAGCTGAGTTGCAGTCGCAGCAGCAGCTAGCAAGCATCCGAGAAGATTTTGTCTCTACTTTGAGTCACGACTTAAAAACGCCGATGCTGGGGGCGATCGAAACAATTAAAGCTTTTCAGTCAGCAAAATTTGGGAATGTCACCGCCAGTCAGCAAAAAGTTCTGGAAACAATGGCGCGATCGCACAAAATGTCACTACAATTAGTAGAAACGCTGCTGGATGTTTACCGCAACGATGCCGAAGGTTTAAAACTGCAACTTGCCCCCGTAAATTTAGTAGCTTTGGCAGAAGAAGTAATCGCAACTCTCACTCATTTATCGGCGGCGCGCCGGGTTTACATTAGTATGAGTTATGGAGAGTCAGATTTCCGCCGCTCTTTGTGGGTAAATGGCGATGCGGTGCAACTCCAGCGCGTTTTTGTTAACTTGCTAACAAACGGTATCAACCATTCTCCTCGCGGTGGCAAAGTAGAAATAGTCATGGAATCTTATTCGAGTTATCAGGTGGTGAAAGTTATCGATAGCGGGTTGGGAATTACCGCCGATGAACTGCCCCATTTGTTCGAGCGTTTTTATCAAGGACACAGCGACCGGCAAGCCAAAGGATCGGGATTGGGGTTATACTTATCTCGCCAAATCATTGACGCCCACGGCGGTATAATTTGGGCAGAAAATAAATTGCCTTTAGGCGCTTTATTTGGATTTAGACTACCTGCCATCCCAGCTTTATGATATCTTTCTCAGTTGCATACTTTTTGCTTCTATCTGCCGTCATTACGAGTTATGCGCGTGGTTGGCAGAGGTGGAAAATTGCTTCTTCGTGCTACTTTGCTGCACTTGCAGTGACTTCTGCGAATCATCCCAATAATACTAACAAACTTGACAGCGGGGATAATTGCAAATGAAACCAGTTTTTCCCTTGCGAATTCTTCTAGTTGAAGACGACGAACTGTTTCGCTTGGGACTGCAAACCAGGTTGCAACAAGAAAGTTGCTTGCAAGTAATTGCGGAGGCGGAGGATGGGGAAACGGCGGTAGAATTGACTCAGGAACACTTGCCAAATGTGGTAGTTCTAGATGTAGGTTTGCCGGGAATTGGTGGCATTGAAGCGTGCCGCCAAATTAAACAGCGGCATCCAGAAATCCCTGTTTTAATTTTAACCTCTCACGCCCAAAAATCGTTAATTGAAAGGTTGATTTCAGCGGGAGCTCAGGGATATTGCCTCAAAGGAATTGCGGCGGAAACTTTGGTTTTGGCAATTCGATCGGTAGCGGCGGGTGCTTCGTGGTGGGATAAGGCGGCAACTGCGGAAATTCGGGCGGTTTTTGCTAATCCTGAACCTGTGAAAGCTGGGTCAAAATCAGAAGTTTTGGAAAATCCGCTGACGAAGCGAGAACAGGAAATCTTAGCTTTAGTGGCGGGCGGCAAAAGCAATCAGGAAATTGCACAAATATTGTACATTGCTCCGGGGACTGTGCGGGTTCACGTCCACGCGATTTTGCAAAAGTTAGAAGTGCGCGATCGCACTCAAGCTGCTGTACTCGCAATTCAGAAAGGATTGGTAGCACAAGAACTGTTAGCGAACGAACCTTAAAAAGGCAATTTGTGTACTGGAATAGTCGGTTTTTGAAATGAATTAGTTGCTAAACGCGCCTCTACAAGATGAATCTGTTGCAGCTTCACTGAAAATTAATATCAGTCTT
This sequence comes from Microcoleus sp. Pol1C5, assembly GCF_036701115.1. Taxonomy (NCBI): domain Bacteria; kingdom Bacillati; phylum Cyanobacteriota; class Cyanophyceae; order Oscillatoriales; family Microcoleaceae; genus Microcoleus; species Microcoleus sp. Pol1C5. Next base: position 21,746 of record NZ_JAUBQE010000075.1, read on the forward strand.
GATTGTTAATTTTATTGGTCTCCTGACTATACGATACTACTATTGTCGATCGATGCTGACAACATTAATGAAGTTTGACATTGCACAAGTTTAACCTCAAGGCTAAGACGATGCAGAACTTCGTGCATTCTCTCCTACGGCCGCCCCCGAAAGTTTGCAACTAGGCGCGATCGACCTAAACTTGACAATACTGGTTTATTCAGCGTACCACCCGCGATCAACTCTTTAGGACAACTGATTTTTACCTCGGCGGGGGCTGCGATCTTCAGTGCTACTATTAGTTTAACCTCAGAGACAATGGGGGTATAGCTAACGGCGGTATCGATACTTCGCCTAGCCAGACTTTCGTCATTAACGTCACCAACCAGCAACCAGTGGCACAATCAGACACTTACAGCATTCCCCACGATAAGGTATTCAACCTGCCAGCCCCCGGAGTCTTAGCCAATGACGACAACCCCGACGGCGACGCCTTGACTGCCAAACTCGATTTTGCCCCCAACTTTGGCAAGGTAGTTTTTAACAGCGACGGTTCCTTCAGCTATACTCCCAATCCCGGTTTTGCAGGCCCAGACAACTTTACTTACACCGTCAGCGACGGGGTATCGCCGTCTCCCCCGATTTCGGTAAACCTCAATGTCACTAACTTGCCGCCAGGGGCACAATCAGACACTTACAGCATTCCCCACGATAAGGTATTCAACCTGCCAGCCCCCGGAGTCTTAGCCAATGACG